>NZ_JBQCYD010000002.1:0-95134 GCF_052088025.1 Senegalia sp. (in: firmicutes)
AGAATAATATGAATTTTAAAAGGGGATTATCCCCTTTTTTTAAAATATTAATATATTAGGAGGAAATCATGAAATATAATGCCAGAAAAATTGCAGCACAAACACTTAATTCCATTGAGAAAAACAATGCTTTTTCTAATATTGAAATAAATAAAATGGTTAAAAAACTAGATGAAATTCGTGATCAAAACTTTGTAAGGGAATTAGTTTATGGTGTTTTGGAAAATAAATTATATATTGATAATATACTTAAAAACTTTTCTAAAACTAAAATAAATAAAATTGATAATATGATTTTACAAATACTTAGGATTAGCATTTATCAAATATATTTCACAGAAAATATACCAGATAGTGCTATATGCAATGAAGCTGTAAAAATAACAAAGATGATAGGTAAAAATAGATTATCAGCTTTTGTAAATGGAATACTTAGAAATATCATCAGAAATAAAACTAAAGAATTTCTACCAGATAAAAAGGAAAATTTATCAACTTATCTTTCTATAAAATATTCTCATCCTAAATGGATAGTAGATACTCATATAAGAGATTATGGTGAAGAATTCACAGAAGATTTACTTGAATTTAACAATAAAAAGCCTAATTTAATCATTAGAGTAAATACTCTTAAAATTGATAGGGAAGGTTTAATAAAAAAATTAATGGAATATGACATAGAAACAGAAAAGACCAAATATTCAGAAGATGGACTTGTGGTATTAAATCCTAAAAATATAACAGGATTAAATGAATTTAAGGATGGACTTTTTACAATTCAAGATGAATCGTCTCAACTTGCATCAATTATCCTGAATCCTAAAAGTGAATCTAAAGTAATAGATATATGTAGTGCTCCAGGTGGTAAAGCAACTCATATGGCACAAATAATGAAAAATAAAGGAAGTATTATATCAAGAGATATATTTGATCATAAATTAAAGCTTATAGAATCAAGTGCTAAAAGATTAGGTATTGATATAATAAATATTGAAAAACATGATGCATTAGAATTTGATGAAAGACTTAGGGATGCTATGGATTATTGCTTAGTAGATGCACCTTGTTCAGGACTGGGACTTTTAAGGAGAAAGCCCGATATTAGATGGAATAAAACTGAAAATGATTTAAACACTTTATCAAATATGCAATTAAAGATGTTAGAAATTGCATCAAAATATTTAAAAAAAGATGGAATATTGGTTTATAGTACATGTACTATTTCTAAGATTGAAAATATAAATGTAATAAATGAATTTTTAAAAGATAATAATAATTATAAATTAGAAAAAATAGATAATATAAAAATCAAAAATTCTACCTTAGATGAAGGATATATAGAATTATTTCCTAATATTCATGCTACTGATGGTTTTTTTGTTGCAAAATTAAAACGTATAAGATAATAAGAGTTAAATATGATATAATACTTTTGAAATAAACTAAGAATAGGGTGGATATATTTGAAAAAAGATTTAAAAGATTTAAAATTAGAAGAATTAGAGGAGATAATAACATCTCTAGGTGAAAAGAAATTTAGAGCAAAGCAATTATTTAAATGGATACATGAAAAAAATATAAAAGATATAGATGACATAACAGTTTTATCAAAGGAATTCAGGATTAAATTAAAGGAAGATTTTTATATTTCTAATATAAAAATGCATGAAAAATTTGAATCAAAGATAGACAAGACAATAAAATATTTATTTTTACTTGAAGATGGAAATATAATTGAAAGTGTTAGGATGAAACATAAACATGGTAATTCAATTTGTCTATCAACTCAAGTAGGTTGTAAGATGGGCTGCTCATTTTGTGCATCTACAAAAGAAGGATTAATAAGAAATTTAACTACAGCAGAAATATTAGATCAAGTTTATAAAATTAAAGAAGATATAGATGAAAATATAAGCAATATTGTGCTTATGGGTACTGGAGAACCACTTGATAATTATGAAAATGTTCTTAAATTTATAAGACTTATTAATGATAAAAATGGACAAAATATATCTATGAGAAGTATAGCATTATCTACTTGTGGATTAGTAGAAGAGATGTATAAATTAGCAGAGGAAAATATTCCTATAACATTGTCAATATCACTTCATTCAGCTTCTAATGATGATAGAAAGAAAATAATGCCTATATCAAATAAATATAGCATAGAAGATATATTAGATGCTAGTAGATATTATATAGAAAAAACAAATAGAAGAATTACATTTGAATACACTCTTATAAAAGATGTAAATGATAAAAAAGAAGATGCTAAAAAACTATCTGAATTATTAAAAGGAATGCTTGCACATGTAAATATAATTCCTCTTAATCCTATAAAAGAAAGTAATTTAGAAACTTCTAATTATGCTAGTGATTTTTCAGAATTACTGATTAAAAAAGGTATCAATACTACTATTAGGAGAGAAATGGGTAGGGATATAAATGCTGCTTGTGGGCAGTTAAGAAATAATATATTAAATGGTAATTAGGGGTGATTTAATGAAGTATGGGGCTTGCACAGATATTGGTAAAAAAAGAAAACAAAACCAAGATTCTTATTATATTAATTATAATGATTCTCTTCCTGTATTTGTTGTAGCAGATGGAATGGGTGGCCATAATGGGGGAGAAATAGCAAGTAAGATAACTGTTGAAGTAATAAAAAATAATTTGGAAATTTACCTTGAAAAAGTACTAGAAGGCAAATTTCATATTGAAAAATTTATAAGAAAGACATTAGAATTAAGCAATAATGAAATTTATAATACTGCCTTAAAAAATAAAGAATATACTGGAATGGGAACAACTGTAACTATGGGTGCTATATTAGATGGCAAAGTTTATATAGGTCATATTGGAGATAGTAGGGCTTATATTATTCGAGAAAACTCTATAGAAAGAATAACAGAAGATCATTCCCTTGTAGCAGAATTAGTGAAAAAAGGCACTATAACAGAAGAAGAAGCCATAAATCATCCACAAAAAAACTTGATTACGCGAGCACTTGGAACAGATAAAAATCCCAAAATTGATATATTTGAATTTGAATTAATCAATGAAGATGTCATACTACTTTGTACTGATGGGCTTACAAATATGATTAAAGAAGAAGAAATAAAAAATACAATAAATGATTCTAAAGATATTCAAGATGTGTGTAATAGGCTGATAAATATTGCGAATGAAAATGGTGGATTAGATAATTCTACAGCTGTTATAATAAAGTTTGATAAGAATTAAGGGGAGAGAATATGATAGGAAAAATTTTAGGTAATAGATATGAAATAATTGAAAAAATAGGTGGAGGAGGCATGGCTTTAGTATATAAGGCTAAATGTAAACTTCTAAATAGATTTGTTGCTATAAAGGTTTTAAGAAAAGAATTTATGTATGATAAATCTTTTATAGATAAATTCAATAGAGAATCTCAAGCTGCAGCAAGTTTATCACATCCTAATATTGTAAATGTTTATGATGTAGGTAAGGAAGATGATATATATTATATTGTCATGGAATATATAAAAGGTCAAACTCTAAAAGAATATATAAAAAGTCAAGGAAATGTTGATCCCAAAAAAACTCTAAATATTTCCATGCAGATAGCTCGTGCTTTAGAACATGCTCATAAAAACAATATTATTCATAGGGATATTAAACCTCAAAATATTATGATTACAGAAGATAATCAGATAAAGGTAACAGACTTTGGTATAGCACGTGCTGTTACAAGCTCCACTATGACTCAAACTAGCAATGTAATAGGTTCTGTACACTACTCTTCTCCAGAACAAGCTAAGGGTGGCTTTACGGATGCTAAATCAGATATTTATTCACTTGGTATAGTTATGTATGAAATGATAACTGGTATTTTACCATTTAATGGAGAAACCCCTGTTTCTGTAGCTCTTATGCATATTCAAGACGAAATGAAATCAGCTCGTGAAATAAATAGCAATATACCTATAAATATTGATAAAATCATAAAAAAAGCTACACAAAAAGATAAAACATTAAGATACCATGATGTTACAGAAATGTTAGATGATATAAAACTTGCAAAGAAAAACATCAATTCAGATGTTATAGCATTTAAAGATTTTGAAGAAAATTCTACACAAGTTTTACCTATTATAGATGAAAACAAATTAAATGAAAATAAGAATATAAAAGATAAAAATGAGCCCATTCCCGCTACTCCTGATAAAAATGAAAAGCAAGTTGATAAAAAAGAAAAAAAGCCTAAAAAGAAAAAGAAAGTTGCAGTTCTTGCAATCTTGTTAGCTTTTTTAATTACAGGCGGAGCTTTAGCCGGATTCTTTGCCTTAAATGGTATTTTTAGTGAGGATGAAATTTCAGTTCCAAACTTTGTAGGTAAAACTTTAGAAGAAGCTAAATTAGAAGCTGAAGAAAAAAATATAGTCTTAAATATTTCAAAAGAGGAATTTAGTAATGAATATGATGAGGGTATAGTTATCGAACAGAATAAATCAGAAGGTCGTAAAATAGTAGAAGGAAGTAGTATTGATATTGTAGTTAGTAAAGGAATAGAAACTGTAACTGTACCTAAAATAACAAGCCAGTATTCAAATAATGCAAGGATATTATTAAATGATTCAGATCTAGAAGAAGGTAATGTCAGTGAAGAATTTAGCGATTTGCCTATAAATATAGTTATTAGTCAGTCCCCAAAATCTGGTGAAAAGGCTGGAAAGGGGACAAAGGTAGATTATGTAATAAGCAAGGGTCCAGAAACAAAAATTACTACTGTTCCAGCTTTAATAGGATCAAATGTAGATTCAGCAAAGAATAGTTTATCAGCATATAATCTTGCAATAGGAAAAATTGAATATAAATTTAATGAAAATGTACCAGAAGGTATAGTTTATAAGCAAAACTATAATTCAGGTGAAGAAGTAGAAGAACAAACAAAAATTGATATTACTATAAGCAAGGGAAAAGAACCACAAGTAGAACCTGAACCAGAGCCTGAACCTGAACCACAACCAGAGCCTGAGCAAGGCCAAGAAGAAGATGAAGAAGTAGAACCTGAACCAGAGCCTGATACAGATGAAGAATAAGCTCTTTAGGAGGAATGTGTAAATGATAGAAGGCATAATAATAAAAGGTATTGGTGGATTATATTATGTATCTACAAAAGAAGAGATAGTTAAATGTAAAGCAAGAGGATTATTTAGAAAAGAAAATATCAAACCATTAGTTGGTGATAATGTATTGATAGAACTAAATGATATAGATGATATGGGATATATAATGGAAATTAAAGAAAGAGAAAATGAATTAATAAGACCACCTGTTGCCAATGTAAATCAATCTATCATTGTATTTGCACTTAAAGATCCAGAACCTAACCTATGGCTTTTAGATAGATTCTTATTATTATCAGAAAAAGAAAATTTAAAAGCTGTAATAGTTTTTAACAAAACAGATTTAATTTCAGAGGAAAAGTTACAAGCTGTATATGATGTTTATAAAAGTACTGGCTATAGGATTATAAAAACAAGTGCTATAGAAGATAAGGGAATAGATGAACTTAAAGAAGTATTAAAAAATAGAATTTCAGTTTTTGCAGGTCCTTCAGGAGTAGGTAAATCTTCTCTTTTAAATTCCATAGAACCTCATTTAGAGCTTAAAATTGGTGATATTAGTGATAAAACTAAGAGGGGAAAACATACTACTAGAAGTTCTAGTTTGCTTACCCTTAGCTTTGGAGGATTTGTGGTAGATACTCCAGGCTTTAGTTCCCTAGACTTAAATTTTATTGATGAAAATGAATTAGAAGAATTTTTCCCTGAAATATATGAAAGTGGTATAGATTGTAGATTTAATGATTGTAAACACAATAAAGAACCAGGATGCAATGTTAAGATTGAATTAGAAGAGGGTAATATAAGTAGAGGAAGATATGAAAATTATCTATCCTTTTTAGAAGAAATAAAAAACTCTAGGAGGTATTAATATGTATAAACTTTCACCATCAATACTTTCAGCAGATTTTAGTAATATAAAAGAAGATATTTTAAAAATTGTTGAAGGTGGAGCTGATTATATTCATTTAGATGTTATGGATGGGATGTTTGTTCCAAATATTACATTTGGAGCTCCAGTTATTAAAAAGATAAGAAATATTACAGATAAACCTTTTGATGTTCATCTAATGGTTGAAAAACCTGAGAGGTTTATTGAAGATTTTAAAGATGCTGGTGCTGATATAATTACTGTACATGCTGAGGCTTCGATTCATATCCATAGAACTATACAAATGATTAAAAATACAGGTTTAAAAGCAGGGATTTCACTAAATCCAGCAACTTCTATTGAAGCAATCAAATATCTATTAAATGATTTGGATATGGTCTTAATAATGACAGTAAATCCAGGATTTGGAGGACAAAGTTTCATAGAAGAAATGAAAGAAAAAATTATAGAATTAAGAAGAATTATAGATGAAAGAAATTTAGATGTAGATATCCAAGTTGATGGTGGTATCAAATTAGATAATATAGAAGAAATAAAGGGCTGGGGAGCAAATATATTTGTAGTAGGATCAGGAATATTTAATGCAGATGATATTGCAAAAGAAACTAAAAAATACAAAGAAAAGTTAATTTAAAATTAGAGGTGATTTTATTAATATACTTATAATTGGTGGAGGAAATTTCATAGATAAAGAACTTGCCTTAGATTTAATCAATAATACAGATAAAATAATTGCAGCTGATGGAGCAGGGAAATATCTATATGAATTAAATAGATTGCCAGATGTTTTAATAGGTGATTTTGATACATTGGAGGCAAATATACTTGAATATTTCAGAAAAAAAGATGTGGATATACATGAGTTTTTACCAGTAAAAGATAAATCTGATTTAGAACTTGCTATTGATTTAGCTACTGAGTATTCTCCTAAAGAGATAATTATAATAGGGGCACTAGGAAGCAGAATGGATCATTCTCTATCTAATATAATGTTACTATTTCACATATTAGAAAAGGGTATTGAGGTTAAAATGATTGATGATAAAAATGAAATTATGCCTATAAAAAATGAAATTAAAATAAAAAAGAGCAAATATGAATATATATCTTTATTACCAATTTTGGAAGATTTAGATGGTGTTGAACTTATAGGTCTGGAATATGAATTTTCAAATTTAAAATTAAAAAGAACTTCTACTCGTGGGATAAGTAATAGATTTAAAGAAAAAGAAGCAAAAATAAAAGTGAAATCTGGAATGGGTCTTGTAATTCTTTCAAATGATTAAAAACAAGTATCTTGTAACTAATTATTTTAAAACTAATATAATATAACATCCTTTATGGGAGGATTATATTATGAAAAAATTTATTAGAAAATATCATTTGCACAGGAAAAAGCATAATAAAATAATAGGGATTGTACTAGGTGTTATAGGTATGATAATAATAATCCAAGTTATTCCTGTAGGACTTTGGCTTTTGATTCTTGGTATATTATGTTTGATGCTTGGTTGGTCATTTTTTAGGATGTGGTAATTTTATAATAGAAAATGGCTTCCTTAGGAAGCCATCATGTATTATAAAGCTCTTTGTACTTTATCAGATCTTAAACATCTTGTACATACATTTATTCTTTTAGGTGTACCGTCTACTATTGCTCTTACTTTTCTAATATTCGGACTCCAACTTCTCTTTATATGACGCTTAGAGAATGTTACAATGTTACCACTTATTTTACCTTTACCACATACTTCACAGTATTTAGCCATTTCTAAAACACCTCCTAACTTCTAATGGTTCAAGAAGCCATTTACTAAACATCAATATTTTAACACATTTACTACGATCTTTGCAATAAAAATTTTTAAATTTCATTTTTATTTAAAGCTAAGTTGAAGAATATGCAATAATACTGTAAAATATAAATATATATAAAGTATAAAAGGAGGCTAAAGAATGCCTGGAAAAATTAATAATGAATATGGTACTATTAATATTGATGATAATGTAATAGCATCTATTGCTGGAATGTCAGCTATGGAATGTTATGGACTTGTTGGTATGTCGATTAAAAATGCTAAAGATGGATTAGTAGAGTTGTTAAGACGTGAACATTTAACAAAAGGTGTAAAGGTATATACTGATGAAAACAAATTAGTTATTGATTTATATATTGTGGTTCAATTTGGAATTAAGATTTCAGTTGTAGCAAATAATATAATTGATACTGTAAAATACAATATAGAAAATTTAACTGGCATGAAAGTAAATAAAGTAAACATTCATGTTCAAAGCGTAAGAGTTCAAAAGTAATGTTAGGAGGAAGTAATTTTGAAAATTGAATATTTAGATAGCACTATTACCAAAAAAGCTTTTATTAATGCTGCTAATAAATTAGATAAAAATAAAGAAATAGTAAATGAACTAAATGTATTCCCAGTTCCTGATGGCGATACGGGAACTAATATGTCACTTACTATGCAATCAGCTATAAAACATATAAGAAATAATGCTTCTAATACAATAGATCAAATAGCAAAATCTGCATCTACTGGTTCATTGATGGGTGCTAGAGGTAATTCTGGAGTTATATTATCACAACTTCTTAGAGGATTTAGTAAAGGTCTTCAGGGAGAAGAAAGTATAGATGTATCTGTATTAGCTAAATCATTTAAATTAGCTTCTGAAACAGCTTATAAAGCAGTTATGAAACCTATAGAAGGAACAATACTTACTGTAGCAAGAGAAGCATCTGAAAGAGCACAAGAGTTGATAGGAGAAGAAGAAGATGTTATATCTTTTCTAGAGAAGATAATAGTGGCAGGTGAAGATGCCTTAAGAAGGACTCCAGATATGCTAGATGTCTTAAAAAAGGCAGGAGTAGTAGATGCTGGTGGAAAGGGTCTTATATATATATTAAAAGGAGCGCTTGAAGCTATATCTGGAAAACAAGTAGAATTATCTGATGAAGAATTTGAAAGGAAAGAAATACAAATTCATGAATCACATGATGATAATGATGAAATAGTATTTGGATATTGTACTGAGTTTATAATTAAAAAAACTGATATTAAAGCTAATGAATTTAGAAACTATATATCTAAATATGGAGATTCCATGTTAGTTGTAGGTGCAGATGAAATGATTAAAGTTCATATTCATACCAATAATCCAGGAGAGGTTTTAGAAGAAGCTTTAAAAAATGGTGAATTAATAGATATAAAAATTGATAATATGAGAGTACAACATCAAAATAGGATTATATCTGATAAAGATATAGAAAATGAGAACAATTCTAAAAGCAAAGAAAGTAAAAAATATAGTTTCATAGCTATTTCCATGGGAAAAGGTATAGAAAATGTATTTAAAGATTTAAATGTAGATTATATTATCTCTGGTGGACAAACTATGAACCCTAGTACTGAAGATATTTTATCAGCCATAGAAAAAGTAGATGGAAAAGATGTTATAATACTTCCTAATAATAGCAATATAATTCTTGCAGCTAATCAGGCAAAAGATTTGAGTGATAGAAATATCCATGTACTTCCTACAAAAACAGTACCTCAAGGAATTTCTGCCTTACTTATATTTGATGAAGAATTAGAAGTGGATGAGAATATTGAAAGTATGAATGACACTATAAAACATGTGAAAACAGGACAGATAACTTATGCTGTAAGAGATACAATAATTGATGATAAAGAAATAAAAAAAGATGATATTATGGGTATTTCTGATGGTGATATAAAAACTGTTGGAAAAGATATTGACTTGGTTGCAATAGAATTATTAAAGGAAATGGTAAATGAAGATAATGATATAATATCTTTATTTTACGGTGATGATATAGACGAAGAACAAGCTAATAAATTAGGCGAAAAACTACGAAATGAATTTGAAGATATAGAAATTGAAATTATATTTGGAGGACAGCCTTTATATTATTATTTGATATCTGTAGAATAAAAGGAGATAGTTTTATATCTCCTTTTATTTTAGTTTAAATCTTAGAGGTGATGAAAGTGAGTTTAGATAGTTCTATTCAATATTTAAAAGGTGTAGGCCCGAAGAGGGCCGCAAAATTAAATAGGATTGGGATTTATACTATATATGATTTATTATTTTATTTCCCAAGAGAATATGATGATAGAAGAAAAATAACAAAAATTAAAGATTTAAAAAACAAAGAAAAGGTAACTATAGAAGCTATTGTCTCTGGTTCATCTACTACTCTTAGACCTAGAAAAAATGTAGCAATAACTAAAATACCTATAAAAGATGATACGGGTATTTGTTATATGGTTTTCTTTAATCAATCTTATATTGAAAAAACTTTCAAAATAGGAGATAAAATAAAGGTAAATGGTAGGGTTGATATATCATATGGAAATATTCAAATACAAAATCCTATCTATAGTAAAAATGATAAAGATTCAAATACAAATAGTATAATACCTATCTATCCATTAACAAATAAACTTACAAATAATGAAATTATAAAATTAATAAAATTAGCAATGTCAAGTAATCTACATAATATAGATGAAATATTTACTGTAGATATGAGAAAAAAACTAAATTTAATAGGAATAGATAAGGCTATAAAAAACATACATTTCCCAGAAAGTAGACAGATGTATAAGTTCTCAAAATACAGATTGGTATTTGAAGAATTTTTAATATTACAATTAGGACTACTTTTAGTTAGATCTAAATTAAAGAATAGTAAAAAAGGTGTTGTATTTAACAAGGTTGATAGAAGTGATGAACTTTTAGAGAGATTACCCTTTCCTTTAACCAATGCTCAATCAAAAGTTTTTACAGAAATAAAAAAAGATATGGAATCAGATAAGATAATGAATAGATTAGTTCAAGGTGATGTAGGTTCTGGTAAAACTATAATAGCCATACTTTCTATATTCAAGGCTATAGTTTCAGGATATCAAACTGTAATGATGGCACCAACCGAAATTCTTGCTAGCCAACATTTTGAAGAAATAAGTAATCTATTAGGAAGCTTCAATATAAAATGTGAGCTGCTAGTAGGAAGTTTAAAAGCTAAGAAAAAGGAAGAATTGTTAGAAGAAATTAAAAAAGGGAATATAGATATAGTTGTAGGAACTCACGCACTTATTCAAGATAGCGTAATGTTTAAAAGACTTGGACTTGCTATCACGGATGAACAACATAGATTTGGTGTAAAACAAAGAGCAAAACTAACAGAAAAAGGTATAACTCCAGATGTATTGGTTATGAGTGCAACACCAATTCCTAGAACTTTAGCTATGATTTTATATGGAGATTTAGATATATCTATAATTGATGAATTGCCCCCTGGAAGACAAAAAATTGATACTTATGCAGTCAGTGAAAATATGAAGATGCGTGCATTTGAATTTTTAAGAAAACAAATTGATGAGGGAAGACAAGCTTATATTGTCTGTCCTCTAGTAGAAGAATCTGAAACTTTAGATATAAAATCAGCAACGGAAGTATATGAGGAAATGAAAGAATTATATGGGCAAAATTATAATGTAGGATTACTCCATGGTAAGATGAAGCCTAAAGAAAAAGATGAAATAATGAAAAGATTTAAAGAAAATAGCATCCAAATATTAATCTCTACAACAGTAATTGAGGTAGGGGTAAATGTATCTAACGCAAATATAATGCTTATAATGAATGCTGAAAGATTTGGGCTTGCACAATTGCATCAACTTAGAGGAAGGGTTGGAAGAGGAAAATATAAATCTTATTGTATATTGATAAATAAAAGTAAAAATAAAGTTGCTCGTGAAAGAATGAGAATTATGGAAAAAACATCTAATGGATTTATAATTTCTGAAAAAGATTTAGAACTAAGAGGTCCTGGAGAATTCTTTGGTATAAAACAACATGGACTACCAGAGCTTAAAATTGCCAATATATTTACTGATATGAAAATATTAAAAATAGCACAAAATGTTGCAAATGATATATTAAAAGAAGATCCATTATTGAATCTACCTAAAAACATTAAAATAAAAAATAAGATTGATAAACTTATAAATGAAAAAATAAATTAAAAGAAAGAATAATTCTTTCTTTTAATTTAAATTAGATGAAAAACAAATTATATTTTATTTATTGAAAAGGGGATAAAATTTACTACCTAATTATTTTAACCATAATTTAAAATCTTATTCAATTTTAAATTATGGTTTGTAACATATTCATTTATATGCTAAAATAATACTTAGTAAGACAGAGTAATATATTGGAGGATTTATATTGAGAGTAATAACTGGAATCGCTAAAGGACATAAGCTTAAAGCTCCCAAAGGATTAAATACTAGACCAACGACAGATAGGATAAAAGAAACTATATTCAATATAATAAATGTTTATCCTGATGATATTGTATTAGATCTTTTCTCTGGAAGTGGATCTGTAGGAATTGAATTTTTAAGCAGAGGAGCTAAAAAATGTTTTTTTATAGATAATGATACTTCAAGCTATAAAGCTATAATAGAAAATATAGAGAAAACTAAATTAAAAGATAAATCAGAAACTTATAAATTGAACTACACTAATGCTCTTAATGTTTTAAAAAATAAAAATATCAAATTGCATTATATATTTTTAGATCCACCATATTCTAAGGATTTAATTAATCAAAGTATAATTCTTATTGATGAATATAATTTATTAGCACAAGATGGTATTATAATAGCAGAACATGAAAAAGAACTTAAATTAGATTGTTTTAAAAACAAATATGTTATAAACACAAGAAATTTTGGAGATACATCAGTATCATTTTTAAAAATAAAGGAGGATTAACTATGGCAGTAATATATCCAGGTAGTTTTGATCCAGTAACTTATGGTCATTTAGATATCATACAAAGAGCTAGCAAAAAATTTGATAAGGTCATAGTGACAATATTAGATAATCCTTCAAAAAAGGCTTTATTTGATGTAGAAAAAAGATTAGAGCTACTTAAAAGTACAACTAAAGAATTGAAAAATGTAGAAATTGATAGTTTTAGTGGATTACTTGTAGACTATGCTAAAAAAAATGATATTTCAATTATTATAAAAGGTTTAAGAGCTATTTCAGATTTTGAATATGAATTTCAAATGGCACATACTAATACTATGTTAGATGAAGATATTGAAACGATTTTTTTAATGACAAGTAATAAATATTCCTTTTTAAGTTCTTCAGTAGTAAAAGAAATATCAAAATTTAATGGAGATGTAAGTAAATTAGTCCCAGAAATAGTTGAATATAATTTGAATAAAAAATTTAGGGGTGATATATAGTGGATTTATTAAAATTATTAAATGAGATTGAAGAAATTCTAAGAGAAAGTTCTGGAATACCTTTATCTGGCAAAGTAATGGTTGATAAACATGAAATTATAGATATAGTAGATGAAATCAGATCTAAGCTACCAGATGAAATAAAACAAGCAGAATGGATAAGAGAAGAAAGGCAAAGAATACTTGCAGAAGCTCAAAATGAGGCTGAAACAACCATAAAAGAAGCTAGATTACATATAGAAGAAATGGTTGAAAGAGATGAAATAACTAAAAGAGCTCAAGCTAGAGCCGATGAAATTATTCAAAAAGCACAAATTAATGCTAAGGATATAAGACTTGGTGGTAGAGAATATGCAGATGAATTACTTAAAACTGTACAAGCTCAATTAGAAGAATTAGTTAAAACAGTTGATAATAATAGAAATGAATTAAATGAAATGTAAGGACCTATTTGATTAGGTCCTTTTTAATTGTTTTTTTAAATGTGAGTTTATATATGCTATATAAAATTGAAGAAATAATTGATGAAATTATAAGAAGAAATAGTATGAATAATATTATTTTAAAAGAAATATATAGATTGTCAAAAAAACCTTTGAAATAAATATCTTGCTTATTTAAATTCATATTATAATTAAAAACTTTTAAAGCACTTGACATTATAGGATTATAAAAAATAATTGTAAAAATGCCAGAAAAAATTCCATGCATTAATTTTGATAACATATATAATTTATTATTAATATCAATTTTTGAAAAAAACTAAGAGCTTGGCTGTGTATAGAAAGTCCACTCCAACCTATTATTATGCTAAGTAATACAAAAACAAATAAGCTATTATTATTACTAGATTCTGAAAGGATTTTAGCTCCATTAGTTATTTCTATCATACCAAATAAAAATCCCTTAACTATATTTTCTTCAATATAGATATCCATGTATTTAAGTAAGTTAAGTATATGAGGTATAATATTAAATGAATTTAAAGATTCAATTACCACTGAATAAAATATTATAAAACCACCAATTATAAGAATGGTGTTCATAGCATCATTTACTGCATTAGACATTATACTTCCAATATCCTTATCTTTTAAGAGATACTTATAAGAGTGTTTCAGATCTTTTTTATAATTTTTCTTAGAATCACTAATTATAGATTCATATTTAAAGAATCTAAAAATCAAACCTACTGTAATAGCACCCATATAATGTGATAAAGCTAAAAGAAAGCCTAAACTTTCATTATGAAACATTCCAATAGCAACAGCTCCTATTATGAAAAGTGGACCAGAAGTAGATGCAAAAGATGCAAGTCTTTGGGCTTCTATTTGAGATATTTTGTTTTCCATCCTTAATTTAGAAATTAATTTTGCACCAACAGGATATCCTGAAGTCACACTCATAGCAAATACAAAAGCACCTTCTCCTGGAACATTAAAAAGGGGTTTCATTAAAGGGCTTAATAGATTGCCTATAAAGTTCACAATACCTAATTTAATAGTTATTTCAGATATTATAAAGAAGGGAAGTAAGGAGGGAAGTACTGTAAAAAACCATATATCTATTCCTCTTAAAGCTGCATCTATAGAGTTCTTAGGATTTAATACTATTAGAACTATTAAAACAATAAATATCAAAGAATATATTAAATTTTTTAACTTGTATAATTTTAAATTCCTATATATTTTATAAAACATTATAAGTATAATTAAATATAATAAATAGTTCATATTAAACCTCCATTTTATATATATTTAATTATATTTAATAGAAAGGGTAATTATGTTTTAATATAAGGAGATATATAGAAATCAAAATTATTTTTTATATTGCTACTATTTTTTATACCCATGAAATAGACATTAGATGCCATTATATCCAAATCTAGCATTTTATTATTATTACTGCTATTGAAATCTGATACTTTATTTATAATAGGCAGATTGGAATTATTTTTTATTTTTTTTAATATTTTAAAACCTTTTTTATTAGAAGCAAGAACTCTTACATAAGCAGGCAAATTTAAAATATCATTTTTATTGTAATTTATATCAAGTAATATATGAATCAATATTCTTTTAATTCTTGTATAAGTATATCTTTTAGTTTTTATAGCTTCGATTATATCTATAATATCGTCATATTTATTTGCAGCTTCTATAATTCTATTTTCAAGTCCTATCTCTACATCTAAGAAGCTACTCAAGTAATCCTTATCGATTGTTCTTAGTTTATATATTAAGATATTGTTAAAATTACATATATCATTAAATATATTATATTTTGACAGATAATCATTTAAATAAAATTCACTACTACTAGGTAAAGCTAAAGAAATATCCCTATTTATATTGTTATTTTTAATCAATAAATTTCTTATTGCAGTTGCACTAGATATCTCACCTGTAAGATTTTTATCGTTATAATTTGAAGAAATTCTTTTTATAGAGTGAGCTTTTATTGTACTTTTTAATTTTATTAAAGACTTCATATATTCTATAGCTAGTATATTATTAGGATTATTTATTATTTTATCAAGATCTTTATCTTTTAAGATTTCTTTTAAAGCTAGAGATCTTGCTTTAGGAAATACATTACCTTCATTTAAGTATTTTTTCAAAGAATATTTAAACTCTAAAGGTTCAAAAGCTAATATCTTTGATATAGAATTCAACTTTTTTAAATCATTTGTTTCACTTCCAAAAGATATAAAATCTATTGAGTTTAAAGAGTCAAGTATTTTAATAGCCCCATATGAAAAGAATTCAGCGCTCATTGTAGAATATAGTGTTGGAAGTTCTATAACTAAATCCACACCTGAATCTATTGCCATTTTAGCTCTAGACCATTTATCACATATAGCAGGCTCTCCTCTTTGTACAAAATTGCCACTCATAATTGCAATGCTATAATCGCAATTTGTTTCATATTTTGATCTTTCTAAATGATACTTATGACCATTATGGAAAGGGTTATATTCTGTAACAAGACCTACAATTTTCATTTATTTTCTCCTTTACATAAAAAAATAGTATATTATAGTATATTATAGTATTTTTTTATGTAATTAATCAAATATTATTTAATATTTGATTAATTATTACATATTTAGTTGATTTTTTAGCTATTTTATAATAACATTAGAATATAAAAAAGAAATTTGTAGGAGGATGAATATGAAAGTATTAGTAATTAACTGTGGGAGCTCTTCACTTAAATATCAATTAATTGACATGAAAAATGAAGAGGTACTTGCAAAAGGATTAGCTGAAAGAATAGGAATAGAAGGAGCTAGAGTTAAACACGAGCCTAGTGGTAAAGAGAAGGTTTTAATTGAGAAGCCTATGAACGATCATAAAAAAGCAATAGAAATAGTTTTAAATGCTTTAGTAGATGAAAATCATGGTGCTATAAATTCAATGGATGAAATAAATGCTGTAGGTCATAGAGTGGTTCATGGAGGAGAAAAATTCTCAGAATCAGTTATTATAGATGAAAATGTATTACACGCAATTGAGGAATGTTCAGAGCTTGCACCTTTACATAATCCACCTAATATTATGGGGATAAAAGCGTGTCAAGAATTAATGCCTAATACACCTATGGTTGCAGTATTTGATACAGCATTTCATCAAACAATGCCTAAATCTTCTTATATATACCCTATACCATATGAAATGTATGAAAAGCATGGAGTAAGAAGATATGGATTCCATGGTACTTCACATAAGTATGTGGCTAATAGAGCAGCAGATATGATTAATAAAGATATTAAAGACATAAAAATTGTTACATGTCACTTAGGAAATGGAGCAAGTGTAACGGCTATAAAAAATGGAGAATCTTTAGAAACTAGTATGGGCTTTACTCCTCTTGAAGGTCTTGCTATGGGAACTAGAAGTGGAGATATAGACCCAGCTATTATAGAATTTTTAATGGAAAAAGAAGATATGACTATAGATCAAGTAAATACTATGTTAAATAAAAAATCAGGAGTTCTTGGAATATCAGGAGTAAGTAGTGATTTTAGAGATATTGAAGATGCGGTTTCTGAAGGTAACGAGAGGGCACAATTAGCGCTTGATAAATTTAATATCAGAGTAAAAAAATATATAGGAGCTTATGCTGCTATTATGGGTGGAATAGATGTATTAGTATTCACTGCTGGTGTTGGAGAAAATTCACCTGAAACAAGAGAAGAAATTTGTGAAGGTTTAGAATTTATGGGAATTAATTTAGATAAAGAAGCAAATAATATTAGAGGGAAAGAAACTGTAATAAGTAAAAAAGAGTCAACAGCGAAAGTACTTCTAATACCAACAAATGAAGAATTAATGATAGCTAGAGATACAAAGACATTAGTCAAATAATTAAAGTTGTAAACTTTATAACTTGACAAACTTAGTATTAATTAATATAATTATGTTTGGTCATAATAAGAGGTGAATAAAATGAAAGTTAACCTATCTAATCTTATAAACGGAAACGATTATCAGATTAATTTAGATGATACATTTGAAATTGATGAGATTAAGACTGAGGGTAACGATATTAAATTTAATAAACCTGTAGAGATTCATGGAGGAGTATATAATACTGATGATGATATATTCTTGCAGGCTAAGGTATCTTTTGAATATATAACTAATTGTGATAGATGCTTAAAAAGTACAATTAAAGAAGAAGTAGCTATGCTTGATTATAAAATTAAAACAGAAGCTGATGATGAAGAATTATCAGAAGATGAATTAATTTTAGAAAAAGGAAAAGTATTAGATTTAAAAGAACCCATTATATCTTCTATTATTTTATCATTACCTATGAAAGCTATTTGCACTGATAATTGCAAGGGTATATGTCCTAACTGTGGAGCGGACTTAAACAAAGGTAATTGTGATTGTAAAGATAATAATATTGATCCTCGGTTGGCTAAACTGAAAAAACTAATGGAATAAAATAAGGAGGTGTTTTAAATGGCAGTACCAAAGCGTAAAACATCAAAATCAAAAAGAGATATGAGAAGAGCTTCAAATTCTAAAATGTCGGCACCTAATTTGATGGAATGTCCTCAATGTCATGAAGCAAAATTACCACATAGAGTATGCTCTTCTTGTGGATATTACAAAAACAGAGAGGTTAAAGAAGTAAAATAATAAAAAAGATGGACACATTATGTGTCCATCTTTTTTATTATTTTGAGATTAAGAATAAATTTGATATAATGAATTAAGACTAAGTAATAAGAATAAGTGTTGAAAATAAAAAAAAATGAAATTAATACTTGAAATAAAATAATTAATAATATATACTTACTATTAGTAACAGGTACTAATTTCAAGTGATAACTTGAGGTGAAATTATGAAAAAGCGAAAACCAAAAAAAGAAAGGCAAAAAGAGTTAAAAGAAAAACTTGCTGAAGATCCTTTTTGGACAGATGAAGAATTAACTAAAATATTTAATGTAAGCATTCAAACTATAAGACTAGATAGATTAGAACTTGGAATTCCAGAACTTAGAGAAAGAGTAAAAAATGTAGCTGAAAAAAATCATACTAAGGTTAGATCTATAGGTGGAAAAGAAATGATAGGAGAACTTATTGATTTAGAACTTGGTAGTACTGGAATTTCAATACTTGAAACAACTAAAGATATGGCTTTTGAAAAAAATAATATAGTAAGAGGTCATCATATATTTTCTCAAGCTGAATCTCTGGCTATGGCAGTCATAGATACTGAAGTAGCATTAACTGGTGTTGCTAATATAAAGTATAATGTAGCAGTTGAGCATGGAAGTAAATTGATTGCAAAAGCAGAGGTTATTAAGCAAAGAGGAAATAAGTATTTTGTTCATGTATTTATATATGAATCTCAAAAACAAATCTTTAGAGGTAAATTTATCTTAGTATCTATAAAATAGGAGTGTTTATATGAAAATAGCAATTGATGCAATGGGTGGAGACAAGGGTTTAACTATGACCATAAAAGGAAGCCTTGATGCAGTAAAAGAACTTGATGTTAATGTAATTCTTGTAGGTAAATCGGAAATGATAAAAAAAGAACTTGAAAAATATAGTTATGATGAGAATAAAGTTGAAATTATAAATGCAGATGAAATTATAGAAAACAATGAGAAACCAGTAGTAGCTATAAGAAGAAAAAAAGAATCTTCATTAGTTAAAGCTTTAAAGTTAGTAAAAGAAAAAGAAGCAGATGCTTTGGTTTCTGCTGGAAGCACAGGTGCATTACTTGCTGGAGGATTGTTTATTGTAGGAAGAATAAAAGGAATAGATAGACCAGCCTTATCTCCTGTATATCCTACAGAAAAAGGGATATCTTTATTAATAGATGCAGGTGCAAATGTAGATTGTAAACCAAAAAATTTAGAACAATTTGCTATAATGGGATCAATTTATGCAGAAAAGGTACTAAATATTAAAAATCCTAAAGTGGGTCTTGTAAACATAGGAGAAGAAGAAGAAAAAGGTAATGAACTTACAAAAGAAAGTTATAAATTACTTAAAAATGCAGATATTAATTTTTATGGTAATCTAGAAGTGAGAGACCTACCAAAAGGTGATTGTGACGTGCTAGTATGTGATGGTTTTGTAGGAAATACAATTCTTAAATTAACTGAAGGTTTATCAGAAACGATTTTTTCTATGTTGAAAAAAGAATTTATGAAGAATTTTAAATCAAAAATTGGAGCTTTGTTATTAAAGGATGGATTAAAAAGTTTCAAAAAACAAATTGATTATAGTGAATATGGTGGAGCCTTGCTCTTAGGTGTAAAGGGTGGAGTTATTAAAGCTCATGGAAGTTCAGATGTAAAGGCATTTAAAAATGCTATAAGACAGGCAAAAATATTTACTGAAAATAATGTTGTTGAAAATATTGAAGGTGAAATATTGAAAATGGAGGATTAAAATGGAGAGAGAATTTGGCGTTGGAATTATTGGTACTGGAAGTTATGTTCCTTCTAATATAATGACTAATAAAGATTTAGAAAAATTAGTAGATACTTCAGATGAATGGATAACTACTAGAACAGGAATAAAAGAAAGAAGAATACTTGATAAAGATAAATCAACATCTTTTATGGCAAAAATAGCAGCTGAAAGAGCTATAGCTTCTTCTGGTCTAAATTCTCAAGATATAGATTTGATAATAGTAGCTACAATAACTCCTGATATGGCATTTCCTTCTACAGCTTGTATTGTTCAAGAAGAGTTGGGAATTAAAAATGCAGCTGCATTTGATTTAGAAGCAGCATGTACTGGTTTTATATATGCATTAACAAATGCCTATGCATATATAAAATCAGGAATCTATAAAAATGTTTTAGTAATTAGTTCAGAAAATTTAAGTAAGATAATGGATTTTAAAGATAGAAATACATGTGTTCTTTTTGGAGATGGAGCAGGAGCAGTAGTAGTAAGTCAAGTTGAGGCTGATAAAGGAATATTATCTATGGATATAGGTGCAGATGGATCGGGAGCAAAGTTTTTAAATCAACCTGCAGGTGGATCTTTAATACCTTCAAGTGAAGAAAGTGTAAAAAATAAATTACATTTCATAAAAATGGAAGGTAACTCTGTATTTAAATTTGCTATTAAAGCTATGACTAAATCTTCAAAAAAGGTTATGGAGGATATAAATTTCACTATAAAAGATATAGATTATTTAATTCCACATCAAGCTAACATGAGGATTATTGAAGGGGCTTGTAAAAGACTAGAAATAGATAAAGATAAAGTATGTATTAATTTAGATAAATATGGAAATATGTCGGCAGCATCTATACCAGTAGCATTAGATGAAGCGGTAAGAAGTGGTAAAATCAAAAAAAATGATAATATAATATTAGTTGGATTTGGTGGAGGTCTTACATGGGGTGCTACACTTATTAAGTGGACACTTTAAATATCAGGAGGTTTTTATGATTAATAATAAATTGATTGATTTATTAGAAGTAAAGTATCCTATAATACAAGGGGGTATGGCTTGGGTAGCTACTGCAGAACTTGCAGCTGCTGTTTCAAAGGCAGGAGGACTTGGAGTAATTGGTTGTGGTAGTGCACCTGTAGAAGTAGTTAAGGACCAGATTTTAAAAGTTAAGGAAATGACAGATAAACCTTTTGGTGTTAATGTTATGCTTTTATCTCCCCATGCAGATGATATTATGGATATGTTATGTAAAGAAAAAGTAAATGTTGTAACTACTGGAGCTGGGAATCCAGGAAAATATATAAAAAAGTTAAAAGATGCTAACATAAAAGTGATTCCTGTAGTTCCCTCAGTATCACTAGCTAAGAGAATGGAGAAAAATGGTGCGGATGCTATAATAGTAGAAGGAACTGAAGCCGGAGGACATATTGGGGAACTCACTACGATGACTATAGTTCCTCAAGTAGTAGATGCAGTTAATATACCTGTCATAGCAGCAGGAGGAATTGCTGATGGCAGAGGATTTATGGCTGCTATGGCTCTTGGTGCAGAAGGTGTACAAATAGGAACTAGATTTGTATGTTCAGATGAATGTATTGCACATAAAGAGTATAAAAATAAAATTGTAGAATCCAAAGATAGAGATGCTATAGTTACAGGTAGAATAACGGGTCATCCTGTGAGAATTATAAAAAACAAATTATCAAGAAGAATTACTAATTTAGAAAAAGATATTAATAATAAAGATGAAATAGATAATTTAACTATAGGCTCCCTTAAAAAAGCAGTTATAGATGGTGATACTGAAACTGGATCAGTGATGGCAGGTCAAAGTAGTGGACTTATATCTGATATTAAAACTTGCAAGGATATAATAGAAGATATAATGAAAGAAGCTAGTGAATTAAAAGAAGAATTATGTAAGTTTTAAGTAAAGGAGATATTAATTTATGAAAACAGCATTTGTTTTTTCGGGTCAAGGGGCACAATATATAGGAATGGGCAAAGAATTTTATGATAATTTTGATGTAGCTAAGAATGTATTTGATATGGCAGATAAAGAACTTGAAATGAAGATTAGTGATGTATGTTTTAATGGTCCAATAGAGGAGTTATCTTTAACTGAAATAACCCAACCAGCAATCCTTACTACTTCTTATGCCATATTAAAAGTGCTAGAAGAAAAGGGGATTAAGGCTGATGTTACTGCTGGTCTTAGTTTAGGTGAATATAATGCTCTCTTATATTCTGGAAGTTTGAATTTTTCTGATGCAGTAAAACTAGTAAAAAAAAGAGGTAAATATATGCAAGAAGCTGTTCCAGAAGGTAGGGGTAAAATGGCAGCTTTAATTGGCATGAGTATAGAAGATGTTAATAAACTTATATGTGACTTAAGTAATGATGGAGTTATAGAGGCTGCAAATTATAATTGCCCAGGTCAAATTGTTATATCTGGTGAGAAATATGTAATAGAAAAAGCAGTTGAACTTGCAAAAGAATATGGTGCTAAAAAGGCAGTATTATTACCTGTAAGTGCTCCTTTTCACTCATCATTACTAAAACCAGCTGGAGAGAAGTTAAAAGGTGATTTAGAAAATATAACTATAAAAAAACCAAATATAGATCTTATATCAAATGTAACTGCTGATGTAATTAAAGAAGAAGATATAAAAAAATTACTAGTAAAACAAGTCTATAATTCAGTATATTGGGAACAATCTATAGAAAAGATGTTAAATGATGGAGTAACAAATTTCATTGAAATTGGACCTGGAAAATCACTCTCAGCATTTATTAAAAAAACAGCTAAAAAACATAAAATTAATATTGACATACAAAATATTGAAAGAGTATCTGATTTAGAAAAATTATCCATAAAATAAATGGGGTGAATAAATGAATATTGAGGGAAAAAATATTATAATAACAGGAGGTTCACGTGGTATAGGGCGTGAAATAGCTCTTACTTTAGCAGGAAATGGTGCAAATATTATTATAAATTATTCAAATAATAAATCTAAAGCATTAGAAGTGGTAGAAAAGATAGAAAAAATGGGTGGTAAGGCTTATGCTATAAAAGCTGATATATCAGATTTTATAGAAGCAGATAATTTAATTAAAGAATCTTTAAATAAATTTGATAAAATTGATATTTTAGTTAATAATGCAGGTGTAACTCGTGATAATTTACTAATGAGAATGTCTGAAGATGATTGGGATACATGTATGGAAATAAACTTAAAAGGCACTTTTAATGTTACAAAAGCTATTGTTAGAAAAATGATAAAACAAAAAGAAGGAAGCATAATAAATATTAGTTCAGTTGTAGGTATAACAGGCAATGCTGGCCAATCAAATTATTCTGCTTCTAAAGCAGGTATAATAGGTTTTTCTAAATCTATTGCAAAAGAAATAGGTAAAAAGAACATAAGAGTAAATGTAGTTGCTCCAGGCTTTATAAAAACAGATATGACTGATAAATTAAGTGATAAAATCCAAAAAGAATATTTAAAAGGAATTCCTTTAAATACCTTTGGTCAGGCAAGTGATGTAGCAAATACTGTATTATTTTTAGCAAGTGATTTATCAAAATACATTACAGGCCAAACTATCGTAGTAGATGGTGGGCTATCAATATAATTGAAAGGAGGTGTAATAAATGGTATTAGAAAAATTAAAAGATATTATAGCTGAGCAGTTAGATGTTGAAAAAGAAGAAATAAAAATGGAGTCATCTTTTCAAGAAGATTTAGATGCTGATTCATTAGATGTGGTTGAACTTATTATGGCAATTGAAGAAGAATTTGATATAGAGATACCTGATGAAGATGCTGAAAAGATTACAAAAGTAAAAAATGCAGTAGAATATATAAATAATCATAAATAATAGATAGGGTCCCGTTCAATCGGGGCCTTAATATTAGAACTCTTCTGTGGGAGGAATTGTATGAATAATAGAGTAGTTATAACAGGAATTGGAGTTATTAGTCCTGTTGGTATTGGTAAGGATGCTTTCTGGGAATCTTTAATAAATGGTAGAAGTGGAATAAGCACTATAACTAAATTTGATACTACAGATTATCCAACTAAAATAGCAGCAGAAGTAAATGATTTTGATCCTTATAAATATATAGATAAAAAAGAAGCTAAAAGAATGGATAGATTTTCTCAATTTGCTGTAGCAGCTTCTAAAATTGCAATTGAAGATTCCAAATTAAACTTAGATGACATTAATAAGGAAAGATTTGGTGTTATACTAGGTTCTGGAATTGGTGGGATACAAACATTTGAAGAACAAAATGAAAAATTAATCAAAAAAGGTCCTAAAAGGATAAGTCCGTTTTTTATACCTATGATGATTGGAAATATGGCAGCTGGACAAGTAGCTATAGCTCTTGATGCAAAAGGACCAAATGAAACCATAATAACAGCTTGTGCATCATCTACTAATTCAATTGGAGATGCATTTAAATTATTACAACGTGGAGATGCTGATATTTTGATAAGTGGTGGAACTGAAGCATCTATTACACCGATAGCTCTTGCAGGATTTTCTTCTATGAAGGCATTGTCTACTAATAATGATAATCCTAAAGGTGCATCTAGACCTTTTGATAAAGATAGAGATGGATTTGTAATGGGTGAAGGTGCAGGTATATTGATACTTGAGACGCTAGATCATGCAATGAAAAGAGGAGCAGATATTTATGCTGAAATAGTAGGATATGGTTCAACTTGCGATGCAAATCATATAACTACACCTTTAGAAGATGGTAGTGGAGCAAGACGTGCAATGGAAATTGCAATAAATGATGCAAAGGCCGATAAATGTGAGATTGATTATATAAATGCACATGGTACATCAACTTATTATAATGATAAATTTGAAACATTAGCTATAAAAGATTTATTTGGTGATAGAGCTTATGATATTAATATAAGTTCAACTAAGTCTATGACAGGACATTTACTTGGTGCTGCAGGTGGAATAGAAGCAATAGCTTCAGCTCTTGCTATTAAAGAAAGCATTATACCACCTACAATAAACTTAGATGAGACAGATTCTGAATGTGATCTTAATTATGTTCCAAATCAAGCAATAAAAACAAATGTAAGATATGCTTTATCAAACTCATTAGGATTTGGTGGACATAATGCTACAATATTATTAAAAAAATTTGAAAAATAGAAGGTAGCAAAAGCTACCTTCTATTTGCATTATATGAGATAAATATAGTAAACTATATAGAGGTATACTTAAAAATATTTTAGATTTATCTAAAGTACTTTTAAGTATATCAATTGACTGGAGGAATTGGATGAAAAATCTATCAAAAAAAAGAATGCAGAAATTAGAAGAATTTCAAAAAAAGATAAATTATAATTATAATAATATTAATTTATTAAATAAGGCATTGACTCATAGTTCATATGCTAATGAATTTAAGAGTAAAAAAATTCTTTATAATGAAAGGCTTGAATTTTTAGGAGATTCTGTACTGGGTTTAGTGGTAAGTGATTATATATTTAATAATTATAAGGATTTACCTGAAGGAGAACTTACAAAAGTTAGAGCTTTATCAGTATGTGAACCATCACTTGCAAAGAGATCTATAAAATTAAAAGTAGGTGAATATTTACTTCTTGGAAAAGGAGAAGAAGCTACTGGTGGGAGAAATAGAATAAGTATTCTATCAGATGCATTTGAAGCTATAATAGGATCAATTTATTTGGATGGAGGAATGGATGCTTCAAGAGAATTTATACTCGATAATTTACTTACAACTATAAAAGGTGCAGTAAGAGGAGAGGTATTACTTGATTACAAAACAGAGCTTCAAGAAATAATACAAAAAAATCCAAATAGTAATATAAAATATAATGTTATAAAAGAGGAAGGTCCTGATCACAATAAAAAATTCTATGTAGAGGTATTAAACAATGAAAAAATCTTAGGTAGTGGTGAAGGTAGTAGTAAAAAAGAGGCTGAACAAGATGCTGCAAAGCATGCCCTAACAAAGGTTAATAGTTAATGAAAAGTCATTACATAATACCTATATTCATCCCTCATAGAGGGTGTCCTCATGATTGCGTATTTTGTAATCAAAGGAAAATAACAGGACTAGATACTGATATTACAAATGAAGATATAGTAAACACTATAGAAGAACATTTAGCTACTATAAAAGCACAAAGTATAATAGAAATTGCATTCTTTGGTGGCAGCTTTACAGGGCTTGATATAGTTTCTCAAAGTTCCTTTTTAGAAATTGCTAAAAAATATAAAGATAATGGAAAAATTGATAAGATTAGATTATCTACAAGACCCGATTATATTAATGAAGAAATATTAAATAATTTAAAAGATTACTCAGTTGATATAATAGAATTAGGTGTTCAATCAATGGATGAAGGTGTTTTAAGTGCAAGTAATAGAGGCCATAATGTAGATGATGTATATAGAGCTATAAAACTTATAAAAAAATATGACTTTAATTTAGGATTACAAATGATGGTAGGATTAGTTAATGATACTTATGAAAAATCTCTTAATACTGCAAAGGAATTTGTAAAGTTAAAAGCTGATTTAGTAAGAATTTATCCTACATTGATTATAAAAGAAACATATTTAGAAAAACTATATAAAAATAATGAATATATACCATTTTCACTAGAAACTACAATAGATTATATAAAAGATATTTTAATGATTTTTAAATACAATAATATACCAGTAATAAGAATAGGGCTTCAACCTACTGACAATATATCTTTTGAAAAAGATGTAGTAACAGGTCCTCTTCATCCAGCTATAAGACAAATTATTGAGTCCAAAATTTATAAAGAAATAATAAAAATACTTTTAAAGGAAAAAGAATTTAATTCTAAAAATCTAAATATAAAATTAAATAATAAAATGATTTCTTTATTTGTAGGTTATAAGAGTGAAAATTTAAAAGATTTGAGAAAAAAGTTTAATGTTAAGATTATTCCAGATAATAATATAGACAAAATAGAAATTTATGATGGGGATGAGAATTACATTATAAATGAATCTTATTTTATAGAAAAATATTTAATAGAAAATAATATAATATAATTTTTATTATAAAGAGGGAAAATAAAATGTATTTGAAAAAACTAGAATTACAAGGATTCAAATCCTTTGCAGACAAAACTACAATTGATTTTGAAAGAGGAATAACAGGAGTAGTAGGACCAAATGGAAGTGGTAAAAGCAATATTTCTGATGCCATTAGATGGGTATTAGGAGAACAAAAAGTCAAAACTCTAAGAGGTTCTAAGATGGAAGATGTAATATTTGCAGGAACCTCTAAAAGAAAACCACTAGGTTTTAGTGAAGTAACTCTTGTATTGGATAATAAAAACAAAAAAATACCAATAGATTATTCAGAAGTGAGTGTCACAAGGAGAGTATACCGTTCAGGAGAAAGTGAATATTATATAAATAAATCTTCAGCTAGATTAAAAGATGTCAAAGAATTATTTATGGATACTGGTATAGGTACTGATGGATATTCTATTATTGGACAAGGTAAGATAGAAGAAATATTATCAAGCAAAGCAGAAGATAGAAGAAATTTGATAGAAGAAGCAGTTGGGATTGTAAAATATAAATCCAGAAAAAAAGAATCTGAAAAGAAATTAGATAAGACAAAAGAAAATTTAATAAGAATAAATGACATAATAGAAGAACTTTCTAAGAATATAGATTCTTTAAAGGAACAAAGTGAAAAAGCAAATGAATATATATCATTAAAAGAAAGATTAAAAAAAGTAGAAGTTAATTTATTTATTAGAGAGATAAGACAAAAGAAAAATGATATAAAACATCTAAATCACCAAAAAGAAGTAGTATTAGAAGAATATTCATCAATTAAAGAAACACAAAATAAGATTGAAGATGAATTTCAAAAGACAAAAAAATTAATAGAAGAAACAGATATTATAATAGAAGAAACTCAAAACAAAAAACAATCTATACAAAAGGATATAGAAAAAAAAGAAATTGATCTTAAAATCAACAATGAGAAAATTTCTTTTTTAAATAGAGAAATAATAAGGTTAGACTTAGAATTAGAGTCAAATATAGAATTAGTGGAAGAAAAAAAAGATGAATTATTAGAATTAAAAAATAAAAAAAATGATATTGATAATCAAATCAAGGATTTAAATCTAAGATTAGATAATATAAAGGAATCCTTAAAGATAAATGAATCAAATATAAAATTTTCAGAAGAAAATATTGAAAAGAAAAAATCTACCATAATAGATATATTAAATAATATTACAGAGAAAAAAGGTAAGATTAATACAATAGAATCATTTAATAAAAATATGAATAAAAGAGAAAAAGATATATTAGAAGAAAAAAATGAATTGATTAAGCGAAAAGAAAGTATAAAAAATGAAACAATTTCTATTAGTGAAGAAATAGATTATCTTAAAGAAGAATTAAAGATTAATATTAATAAAAAAGATAATATTTTAAATAACAAAGAGATGAATCAAGAAAAATTAGAAAAGTATAGCGATAATATTAATAAATTAAGTGCTAGTATTGATTCAAATATATCTCGTTTTAAAATGTTAAATAATACAAAAGAAAGATATGAAGGATATTATAAGGGTGTAAAAAACATACTATTAGCCACTAAAAAAGACAATCAATTTGGATCTGGTCTAAAGGGAGTAGTAGCAGAATTAATAGAAACCGAAGAAAAATATGAAAAAGCTATTGAGATAGCCTTAGGAGGAGCACTACAAAATATAGTAACTGAATCAAAAGAGGATGCAAAAAGATTTATTGATTATTTAAAGAAAAATAAATTAGGAAGGGTTACATTTCTCCCACTAGAGTCTATTAAGGCTCGAAACAATCATACAAATTTAGAAAATTTATTATCAGAAGATGGGGTATATGGGATAGCTTCTTCACTTATAAAATTTGATGATGTATATAAGGACATATTTGAATATTTATTAGGACGTATAATATTAATAAAAGATTTAAATACTGGAATTTCTATATCAAGAAAATTCAAAAATTCATTTAAATTAGTAACCTTAGAAGGTGATGTGATCAATACTTCTGGTTCTATGACAGGAGGGGATTATAAAAACAATAATTCTACAAGTTTAATAGGTAGGGATAGGGAAATTGAAGATCTTAAAGATCAAATTAATAGTCTAAAAGAAAAACATGAGAATATGATATTAAAACATTCACAATTTAAAAAGGAAATTATAAAAGGAGAAAAAGAACTAGAAAAATTAAATGAATATATAAACACTTTAAAAATTGATATTAATAATAAAGAGAATAAAAATTATAATTTAAATGAACAAAGTAGGGAAATAGAAAACAGGGTAAGTAGACATTTAAAAGAATTAAATAATATTAAAGAAGAAAATAAAAACTCTGAAAATAGGGTTAATAAAATTAAAGAAGAAATAAGAGAATTAGAAAATAAAAATAATTTAACTAAAGAAAATGTAGAAATAGATTTTAAAAAACATAATAAAGAAAAGGAAAAAATAACACAACTGAGTAATCTTATAACTAAATTAAAAATTAGTTTAACTTCTTTAGAAGGAAATAAGAAAGAAATATTAAATACTATTAAAAGATTAGAATTAGAAATAAATTCAGCTAATGAAAAAGAAGATACAATAAAAGAAGATATTAAAATTAAAGAAAAAGATATTAAAAATACTGAAAAGTTATTAGATAGTATTGATATAGGAAAAATAAATTTAGAAACAAAGCTTACAAAATGTAATTCAGAATTAGTAGAATCTAAAAACAAAAAGAGACTATATTTAAATAGTTTTTATAAAGAACAAGAAAATTCTAAAGAAGTTAATGAAAATATATCACAAATACAAAAAAGTTTAAATGCAATCGATGTAAATATTACAAAATCAGAAACAAGTTTAGAAAATTATAATCATAAACTTTGGGATGAATATGAATTTACTCTTGAAATGGCACTTGAATTTGAAGAAGAAATTGAAAACTTAATTAAAGTTCAATCTCAGATAAAAGAATATAAAAGAAAAATAAAGAGCCTTGGAAATATAAACTTAGATTCCATAGAAGAATATAAGGATATTTCTAATAGATATGAATTTTTAACTGGACAAAAAGAAGATTTAAAAAATGCAAAAAAAAGTTTGGAAAAAGTTATAAAAGATATGGAAGTAAAAATGGAAGATTTATTTTTAGAAAAATTTAAAATAATAAAACAAAATTTTAAAGAAGTTTTTGAAAAATTATTTGGAGGAGGTAAAACAGATATATTTTTAGTAGATAAGGAAGATGTTTTGGCTAGTGATATAGAAATAATAGCTCAACCTCCTGGCAAAAAACTTCAAAATATTAATTTGCTTTCTGGTGGAGAGAAATCTCTTACGGCTATTTCTCTCTTATTTGCTATCTTAAAGCTTAAACCTACTCCTTTTTGTGTTTTAGATGAGATAGAGGCAGCACTAGATGATGCAAATGTAGTAAGATTTTCAGAGTATCTAAGAGAGTTTGCAGATAAAACTCAATTTATAGTAATAACACATAGAAAAGGAACGATGGAAACAGTTGATTCTTTATATGGAGTGACTATGGAGGAAAATGGTATAAGTAAACTGCTATCAGTTAAGTTATCAGATTTATTAAAAGAAAAGGCTAGTTAAGGGAGAGGAAAGAATGTTTGAAATATTTAAGAAAAATAAAAATCAAGAAGATGTTAAAAAGGATGAAAAAATAGAAGAGACTAATTATGAAGAAAGTGTTGAAGATGAAAAGAAAGGATTTTTTGGTAAATTAAAAGATGGTTTAGAAAAAACTAGAAGAGGAATTACATCTAAGGTTGATGATATAATAAAACAATATCAAAAAATTGATGAAGAACTTTTTGAAGAATTAGAAGAAGTTCTTATTATGGCAGATGTAGGATTTGAAACTACTGAAAAGATAATAGAAAATGTGAAAGATAAGGTGAGGGAAAGAAAACTTACTGAAGCTAGTGATGTTAAGGGAGTTTTAAAGGAAGAATTAAAAGAAATACTAGAAAATGTTGATGGAAGTAGCAAATTAAATATAGAGCCTTCACCTTCTGTAATATTAGTAGTAGGAGTAAATGGTGTAGGAAAGACTACTACTATTGGAAAATTAGCTTATAGATATAGAAACAAAGGCAAAAGTATACTTATTGCTGCCGGGGATACTTTTAGAGCAGCTGCAATAGAACAACTGAATGAATGGACTACAAGGGCTAATGTTGATCTTATTTCTCACAAAGAAGGCTCTGATCCTGCTGCTGTCATATTTGATGGTATTCAAGCAGCTAAGGCTAGAGAAACTGATATTTTAATATGTGATACAGCAGGAAGGCTTCATAATAAAAAGAATCTTATGAATGAATTAAATAAAATAATGAGAATTGTAGAAAGAGAATATCCTGAAGCTACAAAAGAAATATTACTTGTATTAGATGCTACTACAGGTCAAAATGCTGTAATGCAAGCAAAGGTTTTTAAAGAAGCTTGTAATATAAGTGGAATTGCACTTACAAAATTGGATGGTACAGCTAAGGGTGGAGTAATTTTTGCTGTACAATCAGAATTAAATGTTCCTGTGAAACTTGTGGGTGTAGGTGAAGGAGTAGATGATTTACAAGAGTTTGATAGTGAAACTTTTATAGATGCAATTTTTCCGGAATAAATATTTGACAAATATAAAAAAATGTTATACAATACATCTGTCAAGTTAATAGCTTTACAGATGTATTTATTATTACAATGAAAAGGTTGATTTTATGTTTGAAAAAGTAGTGGAGATTGGTTTATTGTTTGATTTTTATGGTAAGCTATTAAGTTTAAGGCAATTTCAAGCTATTGAATTGTATTATATACATGATTTAACATTGACCGAAATTGGTGAGCAACTAGAAATAAGCAGGCAAGGAGCTTATGATTTAGTTAAAAGGGCTGAAGGGTTTTTATATAAATATGAAGATACTTTAGGGCTTGTAGAAAGATTTGAATTAAACAGAAAAAAAGCACAGGAATTAAGGATTTTACTCCAAAAATTAAAAACTGATTCTAATATAATTAATGATGAAAATAAAAAAACATTTGATGAAATAGACTTAATCATTAAGCAATTACTTGGAAATCAGGAGGTGAAATAATGGTATTTGAAAGTTTAGGTGAAAAGCTTCAGAAAACTCTTGGAAAGTTAAAAGGTAAGGGTAAATTAAACGAAAAAGATGTAAAAGAAGCAATGAGGGAAGTAAAACTTGCACTTCTTGAAGCAGATGTTAACTTTAAAGTTGTAAAAAACTTTGTTAATAAAGTAAAAGAGAGATCTATAGGTCAAGAAGTTATGGAAAGTCTGACTCCTGGTCAACAAGTTATAAAAATTGTTAATGAAGAACTTACAGAACTTATGGGTAAAGAAGAAAGCAAAATAAATTTTTCTGATAATCCACCAACTATAATCATGCTCTGTGGACTTCAAGGGGCAGGTAAAACTACTTTATCAGGAAAACTTGGAAATTTACTTAAAAAGAAAGGTAAAAGACCACTCTTAGTAGCTTGTGATATATATAGGCCAGCAGCAATTAAGCAACTTGAAGTTGTAGGAAAGCAAGTAGATATTCCGGTGTTTACCATGGGTGATAAGCAAGACCCTGTAAATATTGCTAAAGCAGGAGTTGAACATGCTAAGAAGAATGGTAATGATTTAGTAATCATAGATACAGCAGGTAGACTTCACATTGATGAAGGGTTAATGGATGAACTTGGGAATATAAAAGAAAATATAAAACCAAATGAAATTTTACTTGTAGTTGATGCAATGACTGGTCAAGATGCTGTGACAGTTGCAGAAAGCTTCGATGAAAAATTAAACATAGATGGTGTAGTACTTACAAAACTAGATGGTGATGCAAGAGGAGGAGCTGCTTTATCAATTAGAGCAGTAACAGGAAAACCTCTAAAATTTGTAGGTATGGGCGAAAAATTAGATGATTTAGAACCATTTCATCCTGATAGGATGGCATCAAGAATTCTTGGAATGGGAGATGTTTTATCTCTTATTGAGAAGGCTCAAGCAAATATTGATCAAAAAAAAGCTATGGAACTTGAAAAGAAACTTAGAACTCAACAATTTACTTTTGATGATTTCCTAGATCAATTAGAACAAATGAAAAATATGGGGCCTATGAGTCAAATTTTAGAAATGATTCCAGGAATGAATAATAAACAAATGAAAAACTTTAATGTAGATGATAAAGAACTAGTTAAAATAGAAGCTATTATCAAATCAATGACTAAAGGTGAAAGAACAGAACCTGCTATTATTGATGGAAGTAGAAGAAAGAGAATAGCTCGTGGTAGTGGTACTAATATACAAGATGTAAATAGACTTTTAAAGCAATTTAAAGAAACTAAGAAAATGATGAAGAAATTTTCTAGTATGGAAAAAAGTATGAAAAAAAAGGGAAGTATGAACTTGCCATTTTTTAAATAAATATATAAGATTTAAAGGAGGTGAAATTAATGTCAGTTAAAATAAGATTAAAAAGAATGGGAGCTAAAAAGAGACCTTTTTACAGAATTGTAGTTGCAGATTCTCGTTCTCCAAGAGATGGAAGATTTATTGAAGAAATTGGTTATTATAATCCTATTTCAGAACCTAAAGAAATTAAAATAGATGATGAAAGAGCAATTGAGTGGTTAAGTAATGGTGCAAAACCAACTGATACTGTAAACAGTCTTTTCAAAAACAATGGTGTTATTCAAAAATTTGAAGAATCCAAAAAAGCATAATAGCTTTTAGGGGGTGAAAAGTTGAAAGATTTAGTAGAAATGATTGCGAAATCACTTGTAGATGATCCAGATGCTGTAGAAGTAAATGAAGTAGAAGGATCTCAATCAGTTATTATAGAAGTAAAGGTAGCCCCAGATGATATGGGTAAGATAATTGGTAAACAAGGGAGAATAGCTAAAGCTATAAGAACTGTTGTTAAGGCAGCTGCTATAAAAGAAAATAAAAGAGTAGTTGTAGAGATTATATAAAGAGATTAGTTTAACTAATCTCTTTTTTAAATATTTAGAGGAGTTATAGATATGAATAAAATAAAAGTTGGAAAAATAATCAATACTCATGGATTAAAAGGTGAATTAAAGATATTAGCTCTAACAGATGATGAAAATAGATTTGAAGATTTAAATGAAATTTATATTGAAGATACTAAATATACTATAGAAAAAGTTAGATATAAAAAGAATTTTCCTATGATAAAATTTAAAGAGTTCTCTGATATAAATGAAGTCTTGAAATTTAAGGATAAATATATTTATATAGATGAAAAAGATTTAGTTGAATTAGAAAAGGATAGTTATTTTATATTTCAAATAAAAGGTCTAATGGTAAAAACTGTAGATGGATTAGAGATAGGAATAGTAAAGGATGTTCTAAGTCCAGGTGCAAATGATGTGTATGTCGTAGATGGTAAGGAGAAAGATCATCTCATTCCAGCAGTAAAAGAATTTATAAAAGATATTAACTTAGATGAAGGGCATATAATTATAAAACCTATAGAGGGGTTACTTGAATGAAAATAGATGTCTTAACTCTTTTTCCTCAGATGTTTGATTCTGTTTTAGGAGAAAGTATTACAGGTAAAGCAATAAAAAACAAGATAGTAGATATAAATTATATCAACATAAGAGACTTTTCAAATAATAAACACAATAAAGTAGATGATTATCCTTTTGGTGGAGGTCCAGGTATGGTAATGAAACCAGGTCCTATATATAGGGCTATAGAAAGTGTTAAAAAAGAAAATACCAGAGTGGTCTATCTTTCCCCCAAGGGCCAGGTCTACAATCAAAGTCTTGCAAATGAGTTTTCAAAAGAAAATCATATAATCTTTTTATGTGGACATTATGAAGGAATAGACAATAGGATAATAGAAAATTATATAACAGATATGGTTTCTATAGGTGATTATGTTTTAACTGGTGGAGAAATACCTGCAATGGCAGTGATAGATTCTATAGTAAGGTTACTTCCAGGAGTATTAAAGAGTGAAGAGTCATTTAAAGATGAATCTCACTATAATGGCCTCTTAGAAGCACCTCAATATACAAGACCACGGGATTTTAATGGATATTTAGTTCCTGAAATCTTATTTTCTGGAGATCATAAAAGAGTTGACGATTGGAGAAAAGAAGAATCTTTTAAACTCACTAAAAAAAATAGACCTGATTTACTTAAAAACCATGATAGATAAAGAATATTCTTTATCTATCATGGTTTTTATTTTATAATTATAAAATATCTAATTTTTTTAAATTATCTCTTATAATTTCAAGTTCTTTTTTTCTTGCATCTATAAGTGGAAGTCTTACACCTCCTACCTTTATATCTATCATATTAAGAGCTGATTTGATAGGAACAGGATTTGAGACTATAAATAAATCTCTAAATATATCTAATAATTTAAAATGTATTTTCTTAGCTTTTTCTACATTTCCTTCTATAAAGAAATTTATCATATTATTCATTTCTTTTCCTACAATATGAGAACATACACTTACTACTCCATAAACTCCAACTGCCATAGATGGAAGTAGAGAAATATCATCTCCGGAATAAACTTTAAAATCTTCTGGTGTTCTCTTTACAATATCAGCTATTTGACTTATATTCCCACTAGCTTCCTTTAGGGCAACAATATTATTGATTTTTGATAGCTTTTCTACGGTTTCTGGCAACATATTACAAGCAGTTCTTCCTGGAACATTATATAGCATTATAGGCAAATCTACTTTCTCAGCTATTTCTTTAAAATGAGCATATAAAGAATTTTGACAAGGTTTATTATAATATGGAGTAACTATTAATAAACCATCAACTCCAGCTTCCTTTGCTTCTATAGCATTTTTAATAGTTTCATCAGTAGCATTTGTTCCTACTCCTGCTATGATAGGTATATTTACATTTTCTTTTATTTTTTTGTATAATTTTATCTTTTCTTCTGCTTTAAGAGTTGGAGCTTCTCCTGTAGTACCTGTAATAACTAAGGCAGTATTCCCTATTTCAACGAGCTTTTTAGCAAGTGATATAGCACTTTCATAATTAACATTTAAATTTTCATCAAAAGGTGTAACCATAGCTGTAATCATTCTTCCCCAATTAGTCATTTATAATCTCCTTTCAAATAAAAAACAAAATTTATTTCATAATAGTATTTTATGTTAATGCTTTTTATATGTTCTTAACTATATGTGATTTAACCATTTTATAAATTATGAATATCATATAAGAGAAGGGCAAATTTAAATAAAAATTAAATTGCTGAACTTCTAATAGCAAGAAATCATAAGTATTAGGAGTGATATTATGAATATTATTGTACAAAAATATGGTGGAACATCTCTTAGAGAAATTTCTAATAAAAGCAAATTTTTATTTCATATAAGAGAATGTATAAATAAAGGAAATAAACTAGTTGTAGTTGTTTCAGCTATAGGAAGAAAGGGAGAAGCTTACGCGACAGATACACTCATTGAACAATTAGAAAAAATTAGTAGTAAAATCAATCCAAAGAAAAAAGATCTTATCATGTCTTGTGGTGAAATAATATCTGCAGCTACTATTGGTCATTTATTAGATAGTGAAAACATTCCTTGTGAGGTTTTAACAGGCTATCAAGCTGGAATATTGACAGATGATAATTTTACTAAGTCTAAAATATTAAATATAGATACCTCTATAATAAATAAATATCTTAATCAAAACAAAGTTGTCGTTGTAGCAGGGTTTCAAGGAAAGACAATAAAGGATGAAATAACTACTTTAGGTAGAGGTGGTAGTGATACAACAGCAGTAGCTTTAGGAAGCTATTTAAAGGCTGATAGGGTAGATATATTTACAGATGTAGAAGGAGTTGCCTTTATAGATCCTAATTTAATAAAAAATCCTAAATATATTAAAGAAATCTCCTATGATGATATGTATAAATTAGCAATAAACGGTGTTTCTGTTCTTCATCCTAGAGCTGTGATGATTGGTAAGGAGTATGATACTAAAATACAAATACGTTCAACTAATTTAAAAAAGAAAGGTACTATAGTTACTAATCTAGATAATCAAAAAACAAATAAAGTTTTAGGTATAGCTATAAAAAATGAAAATAATAAAACTATAATTTCTGTTTTATTTAATAATATTTATAGGGATACAATAATAAAAAAAGCATCTGAATATATAAATAAAGAATATAAAAAAAGTCAGAGAAATATTGATGTCATATACGATCAAGATAAAGTATCATTTATAATTGATTGCAATCAATTATATTATCATATTAATAAATTATATAATTTATTTTCAAATTAAAAAAATCTATCATATGATAGATTTTTTTAATTATTTTCATAAAATAGGTTGTATTTGATTTCCATTCAATGCTTCTTCAATGGTAGGTTTTATTTTATCAAAATGTGATACTAATGATTTGGGTTTTTTAAATGGTGCATCTTGATTAAAAGGTACAAAATATATATTTTTAGCATTCATAAGCAATCCAATATTTTTTAAGCTAGCACCTAAACCATCATTTGTAGCTATAGAAAGAACTACTGGTTTATTATTTCTTATATGGGCTTTCACAGCCATAGTAACAGCACCATCTGTTATGCCATTTGCAAGTTTTGCAATTGTATTTCCACTACAAGGTGCAACTATTAATAAATCTAAATCTAATTTTGGACCTATTGGCTCTGATTCCACTATATTTTTAATAATATCTTTATTTGTAATTTTTTTAAATTTATCTTTCCATTCTTTTGCACTTCCAAATCTAGTATCATAAATATCGACTGATTCTGAAATTATGGGATATATGTCGCATCCTTCTTTAGCTAGCTTTTCTATTTCAGGAAACACATTATGAAAATTACAAAATGAACCTGTTATTGCAAAACCAATTTTTTTATTTTTTAATGACATTATAACATCTTCCTTTCCTCAATAATATTATAAATAGTATCTTTTATTATTTTTGCAGCAGTAATTGGAGCTACCTTTCCTGGAAGTCCTAATGCCCAATTAACATTTAAATTCATTTCTTTAGCTTTTATGAAATCTACTCCTCCTGGTTTTGAAGCAAGATCTATTATTAAAGTATCTTTATTTAAATTACATAATTCTTTTTCTTTTAGTATAAGACTAGGGATTGTATTAAATATAATATTTATATTTGATAAACTTTGATTTAATTTATATAAATCAATAGCTTTATATCCATTTGTATTTATCCAAGCAAGATCTGCTTTTTTTCTTGCAGCCACATAAGTGTTAGCGCCAATACCATTTAACATTTTAGATAAAACCTTTCCAATTCTACCATAGCCTAAAACTAAGGCATTAGAACTTGAAATTGTTACTTGTAATTTTTCCATAGCTATACTAATAGCACCTTCAGCAGTAGGTATAGCATTTAAAATTTGCATTTCTTCTCTATCAAAGTAATCAATTATATTAATATTATTACTAATACATTTATCTGAAAAATCTTTATCTATTTTACCTCCCAGTAGTAATTGATCTTTACTCATCAATTCTAATAAAGAAGTTAAATTTATTTGTTCTTCTAAAATACTAAAGGGTAATGGTCCAATAATTATATCTGAACCTTTTATTGCATCTTCTAAAGATTCACTTTGTTTTATTCTTAAGTTTTTATTTACTTTATCAAAGCCAAACACATTAACTGGATTTTTACTTTCTAAAAGTAAATTTATTAGTTCTATACTTCTTTTATCCCCACCTAAAACAGTAAATTTCTTATTTGACATTAGAAAACCTCCAAAAAAATTTAATTTAATATATCATATGTAAGAAGATATTAAAGTGATATAAGAAAAAAATAAATAAATAAAAATAATTTGTAAAATAAGCTCTAGTATGCTATAATAACATGGGTAACACGGACGGTCCTCTATTTTTTTGATATGAACGTCTAGAGGAAGGGAGGTTATACAAATGGAAATAATTAAAAGAATTGAGCAAGAACAAGTGAGCAATGAACTACCTAAATTTAATTCTGGTGATACTGTACAAGTACATTACAAAATTAAAGAAGGTACTAGAGAAAGAGTTCAGGTTTTTGAAGGTACTGTAATCAAAAGACAAGGCGGAAGCAATAGAGAAACTTTTACTGTAAGAAGAATTTCTTATGGAGTAGGGGTAGAGAGAACTTTTGCGCTACATTCACCTAAAATCGACAAATTAGTAGTAACTAGAAGAGGTAAGGTAAGAAGATCTAAATTATACTACTTAAGAGAAAGAACTGGTAAGAGAGCTAAAGTTAAAGAAAAAAGAAATTATTAATAAAGGATGGGACTGGAAACAGTCCCATTATTTAATATAAAAAAGTATTGAGGTGTTTTTATGAATATTAATTGGTTTCCAGGACATATGAAAAAAACCAAAGAATTATTGCAGACAAATTTAAAATTAGTAGATGTAGTATATGAACTTATTGATTCACGCATACCCTTAAGTAGTAGAAATCCAGAAATTGATAAAATCATAATGAATAAGCCTAGAATTGTTATAATGAATAAATCAGATCTGAGTGATCCTATTATAAATAAAGAATGGATAAAATACTTTAAAGAAAAAGGTATTAATACTATATTGATAGATTCTATAAAGAAAAAAGGAATATCTGAACTTACAAAAGAGACGGAATTAGTTGTAAAGGAAAAAAAAGAAAGACAATTAAATAGAGGCATTAAAAACAGACCTATAAGAGCTATGATTGTTGGGGTACCAAATGTTGGAAAGTCTACATTAATTAATACACTTTCTCGTAAGAAGAGTGCAAAGACTGGTGATAGACCAGGTGTTACTAAAGGTAAACAATGGATAAAGTTAAAAGGAAATATTGAATTACTAGATACACCAGGAATATTATGGCCTAAATTTGAGGATCAAGAAATTGCAAAAAAACTTGCTTTTACAGGTGCTATAAAAGATGAAATAATGGATATTGAAACTTTAGCATTGAAATTATTAGAAAAACTTATAGTACTAGCACCATTTAAATTAGAAAAACGTTATAATATAGAAACTGAGAATAAAACAGCCCTAGAAGTTATGGATGAAATAGCACTTAAAAGAGGTGCAATATTAAAACAATCAGAAATTGACTATTCTAGAGTTGCTAATATAATATTAGATGAATTTAGAGATGGTACAATAGGTAATATTTCACTTGAAATACCTAGCTAATGATTGGAGTTTTTAGATGTTAAAAATAGAAACAGATATTTGGAATAATGGATATGAATATATAGCATGTATAGATGAAGTAGGAAGAGGTTGCCTTGCTGGAGATGTAGTAGCTTGTGCTGTAGTCATGCCTAAAGATTTGCTTATTGAAGGAGTAAAAGATTCAAAAAAAGTAACTCCTAAAAATAGAGAAAAATTATATGATATTATATATGAAAAATCACTTGCCATAGGTATTGGTTCTGTAGATAATAAAATAATAGATAAGATAAATATCAAAAATAGTACTCATTTAGCTATGAAAAAAGCTATAGAGAATTTGAAAACCAAGACTGGAGAAGTTATAAAACCGGATATGCTTCTTATAGATGCAGAAAAAATTGATATAGATATAAAACAAACTAGTATCATAAAAGGAGATGCTAAATGCCATGGTATTGCTGCAGCTTCTATAATGGCTAAGGTTTATAGAGATAGGATATTAGTTGAGTTAGCTAAGGAATATACTGGATATGCATTAGAGAAAAATAAAGGTTATGGTACAAAAGAACATAGGGATGCTTTAAAAGAAATTGGACCTAGTCCAATTCATAGAATGACATTTTTAAAAAATATATTATAATTGGTGATAATATGAGAATAGATAATTTATATTCATTGATAAATAAAAAAAACGAAACATTAAATAAAGATATTCTTGTAAAGAATTCTATAATTAATGCTAAGCTTTTAGAAAAATCAGGAGATCATTTAATATTAAAACTTTCAAATGGTGAAATAATAAAAGCTGAGACTAAAATACCTATGGATATAGACCAAAATGAAAATATGAGTTTCATAGTAAAGGAAAAACAAGGTGAAACAATATATATAAAACCTATTTTAAGCTCTGAAGAAAAACTATCCATCAATTTAACAGATAAGATTTTAAATGAATATAATTTATCAAAAAACAAAGAAAATATCACCTTAATTAAAGGACTTATAAATTTAGATATGAATATTAGTAAAGAAAATATAAAATATATTTCCAATAACATAAATGCATTGGAAATATTATATGAGAATGTAAAAGAAGAATCATTTGTAAAATCTTCAAATGATAATAATTTAAACAGTAATATATTAAATGAAGATTTGATAAATTTAATAGATGGAAAATCTCAATTGTCTAATAGCGAAAAAAATATTATCATAAGTTTTTTTGATGATTTAAATATAAGTAACAATGAATTAAATATTAAAGAAAATACAATTAAATCCATATTATTTTTAATTAAAAATAATATGGATTTAAACATAAAAAATTTAAAATTAACTATGGATATAATAGAAGGAAAGAACTTTTTATCAAATAATATATTAGAAATAAAGAATAGCATTAAAAATAATCCGGAATTTAAAGATATAGAAAGAAAGTTAGAATACATATTAAATATAGATGATAAAATTAAAGACATAAATAGCAAAGATACTAATAATAAAAATGCCAAAGATTTTAATAATGAAAATGCCAAAGATTTCATAAAAGACTATTATAAGGATATATCTAAGCTTGTAAGAGAATTATCAACTAAAGTAAAAGAAAATGAAAGTTTATCTAGTAAAATAAAGGATATAAATGAAGAAATTAAGTTTATAAAAGATATAAATAAAAATATGGATTTTTTCTATATGCCAATTAATATAAAAAATAAGGATAACTTAGATAAAATCTATATGTTTAATAAAAATAAAGGGAAATTAAGTAAGGATAAGATAAAAATATATTTTTCATTGAATACTCTTAATTTAGATAAGCTTGATATAATTTATGAAGTTATAGATAGTAAAAATATTATTAAATTTAATTGCAAGAACAAAGAAATCAAAGATTATATTGATGAAAATAAAGGTAGATTAGATGTATATTTAGAATCTATAAATATAAAAAACACAACTATAAAGGTAGATATAAAAAAAGAAGATATTTATTTTGAACCATTAGAAGATATAGATTTTGATAATTATATATTTGATGCTAGGGTGTGAAAAAATATATGAAAAATCCTAATATAGCTATAGCTATAAAATATAAATCTGACATTGATAAGGCACCTAAAATTGTAGCAAAGGGCAAGGGAATTGTTGCAAGCAATATAATAAAAAGGGCTAAAAGTTCTGATGTATTTATAAATGAAGATGAAAATTTAGCTAATAAGCTCTATAATATAGAACTAGGCAATGAAATACCTTTAGAACTTTATGAAGCAGTTGCAAGCATTTTGGCTTTTGTATATGAGATTGATGAGGAGAAGAATAAATGAAAAAACAAAATAAAATTAAAGGTGATATTGGAGAAGAAATAGCAATAAAATCCTTGCTAGGTAAAGGGTATATGATATTAGAAAAAAACTTTACTACAAAAATAGGTGAAATAGATATAATAGCAAAAGATAAAGATATAGTAGCTTTTATAGAAGTTAAATCTAGGTTAAATTCAAATTACGGTAATCCCTATGAAGCAGTAAATATAAAAAAACAAAGAAAAATAATCAATACTGCAAAACTATATCAAAAATACAACAATCTTTATAACACTCAATTTAGATTTGATATAATAGAAATTTATGTAGATGAAAATAAAATAAATCACATAGTAAATGCCTTTTGGGCTTAAAATGACTTTAGAAAACTAATCTAAAGTCATTTTAAGTTTTCCCATAAAAGCATCTAAAAAGTCATGTATTTTTTCAAAAATTAAACCTAGTACAAACCAATAAGGAATATAGTCAATCCTTATTAGTCCAAACAAAGCATAAGGTGAGCTACCAGTATAATCCCAAGGACATACACCTATCAATTTTTGAAGTAAGAAACCTGTTATTAATTCAATAGATAATATTAAAACTACCCATAGACCTCCTCTTATAATAATATTTTTTTCTCTTATTAAATCATGAATTTTTTCTAGAAATGCTCCCGAACCATATATAAAAATCATTTGATATAAGCGAATGTACTCCTGTAAATAAAATTTCTACTATCAAACCTAAAAACCCATATATAAAAAATTTTGTTATCATATAATTATTATTTCTTTAATCGTATATATTATTCTCAAAAAAATTAATGTAATTTGTCAAAAAAACAATTAAAATGCCTTGATTTGCATATTTCCTCGGCAATATATATAATTAAAATAAAAAGAAAAGGTGGTATAATATGAAGCTTCCTAGAATTAAATTTAACAAAAAAAAAATAATCTTAAATAAAATTTTTAATTCGAGTTTACATCCATCAAATGAAAATACTCCGGATTATATAAAAGAAATATATGGAGATTTTAATATTCCAAAGGATAATAGATTTCCATATCTATATGGTAGTTTGATAATGACTTTAGATGGTAAGATTGGATTTGAAGATCAAAATAAAAGTAATGAAATATCAAAAGGAAATTTTTTAGATCCAGATGGTGGTCTAGCTGATTTATGGGTATTAAATTTACTTAGAACCTATAGTGATGGAATAATATTTGGTAGTAAAACATTAGAAGTAGAGACAAATATCACAGGTCATATATATGATGAAATCTTAGAAAAAATAAGAATAGAAGAATTAGATAAAAAGAGCATTATGCCATGGAATATAATAATAAGTAGAAGTGGGAGGATGAATTTAAAGCACAAGATAATTAGAGAAGATGATGTACCTACAATAATTTTAACTACTAAAAAAGGATATAAATATATTCTTGAAAATATAGATAAAGAAATAGAAGAGATAAGAATAGATAGTTATGATGGCAAGTTAAAAAACAACAAGAAAATTAAAGTAATGTATGAAGAAAATAATGAAGAATTTAATATTAACAATATATTAAAAAAATTAAAGGATTTAGGCTTAGATAAAATATTAGTAGAATCTCCTGGATTTATATCTATATTATTAAAAGAAAGGTTATTAAATGAAATGTTTATAAATTATTCGGGACTATATTCAGGGGGTAATTTAATATTAAATGAAAAACATCCATTCTCTAAGGATGATTATCCAGGTGTTGATATAAAATCAATTCATATGCATAAAAACAACTTCTTATATATGAGGCAAAAGTTAATATACAGATAAAAAAATATAGTTTAAGCTATATTTTTTATCTATATATTGATCATAATAAATCTTATCATAATTGATAATGAAAATATTTATAAATTTTCTAATAAAAAAGAGGATTTTGTAAAAAAATATTGAATTATAAGAGTATATGATTAAAAGGAGAAATGAATATGCTATCTAAAATAAATACTTGTGTACTTCAAGGTCTTGATGGAAATATCGTAGAAGTTGAAACTGACTTATCAAATGGCATGCCTTGTTTTAATATTGTAGGACTACCAGATGCTTCTATAAAAGAATCTAAAGATAGGGTTAGAACTGCAATCAATAATAGTGGATTTAAATTCCCGCTAAATAGAATAACTATTAATTTAGCTCCTGCTAGTCTTAAAAAACAAGGATCACAAATGGATTTAGCTATAGCTACAGGTATATTAAATTGTATGGAAATAATAAAAAAGGATGATTTAACAGATACTTGCTTCATAGGAGAACTGTCTTTAGATGGTGAAGTTACAAAAATAGATGGGGCGCTACCTATGGTTATATCTTTACTTTCACTTGGAATAAAAAGAGTTATAATCCCCTTTAACAACAAAGAAGAATGTGGTGTAGTTAAAGGAATAGAAGTTATTCCTGTAAAAAATATAAAAGAATTAGTAAATTTTTTAAATGGACTAGAAGAAGTAAATCCATGGAAGACTGAAAGTTTAAACAATGATAAAGATGAATATGTATTTCAGGATTTTAAGGATATTAAAGGTCAAGAGACATTAAAAAGAGCTATGGAAGTAGCAGCAGCTGGGGGACACAATATATTGATTATTGGCCCCCCAGGATCTGGAAAAACAATGATAGCTAAGAGACTCCCTACAATACTTCCTCAGATGTCTTTTGATGAAGCATTGGAAGTGACGAAAATATATAGTATTGCAGGACTTATAAAGGAAAATGGTCTATTAAGTAAAAGACCATTTAGATCTCCTCATCATACAATATCTAGGGTATCTTTGGTAGGAGGTGGAAGAACACCTTCACCAGGTGAAGTCTCACTTGCACATTTTGGTGTTTTATTTTTAGATGAATTACCTGAATTTGCTAAATCTGCACTTGAAGTATTAAGACAACCTATGGAAGATAATATAGTTACTATATCTCGGGTTAATGCTACACTTACATATCCATCTAATTTTATGCTAGTAGCAAGCATGAATCCATGTCCATGTGGTTACTATGGTGATCCTCTACATGAATGCAGCTGTAATCCTCGTGATATTGATAGATATTTAAAGAAAATAAGTGGACCTTTGTTAGATCGTATAGATATACATATAGAAGTAAGTCCTGTTAATTTTGATGATTTAAAATCTAAAGATATTAAAGTAGAATCTTCAAAGGATGTATCATTTAGGGTAAATAAGTGTAGGGATATTCAAATTGAAAGATATTCAGAAGAAAATATTTTTTCAAATTCAGAACTTGAGGGTAGAAATGTAAATAAATACTGTAAAATAGATAAAGAGGCAGAAGAAATATTAAAGAATGCTTTTGATAAATTAGGATTAAGTGCTAGAGCTTATAATAAAATATTAAAGGTATCAAGAACAATTGCTGATTTAGATAAATCCAAAAATATAAAGAGTCTACATATATTAGAAGCAATCCAATATAGAAGTATGGATAGAAAATATTTTTCTATTTAATTTATATTGAATAAAATTGAACTTGGGGGATAAAAATGAGAAATAGAGATGTTTTAATATGGCTTAATAGCATAAGAGGAATAGGAAATAAAACTATAGAAGTTATCAATAACAAGTTTGAAAACTTGACAGATTTATGGAATTTAAGTAATAATGATATAATGAAATTAATGTTTTTAAAAAGTAATATAAAAAACAAATTAGTAGAATTTAAAAACGAAAAATATTATAATGATATTTTATCTTCGGCATCAGATAATAATATAAATATACTAACAATACTTGATCATGAATATCCTTTGAAATTAAAGAATATATATAATCCACCAAATGTTTTGTATTATAAGGGTAATATAAATTTATTAAATAAACTTTCTATTGCTGTAGTAGGATCTAGAAAAGCTACCTACTATGGTAAATGGGCAGCTGAGAAATTTTCCAAAGAACTTTGTGAATTTGGAATTTGTATAGTCAGTGGTATGGCTTTAGGAATTGATGCTATAAGTCATAAGGCTAGTTTAGATAAAAAAGGAGATACTATAGCTGTATTAGGATCTGGAGTAGATCAAGCTTATCCTAAAACAAATACTAATTTATATAATGATATTTGTGAAAATGGTTTAGTAATATCTGAATTTCCTATAGGAATGGCACCTGTAGCTGGTAATTTTCCACTAAGGAATAGAATAATAAGTGGATTATCAAATGGTCTACTAGTAATAGAAGCAAAAGAAAGAAGTGGATCATTAATTACTGCTTATCATGCATTAGACCAAGGTAAGGATGTATTTGCAGTTCCTGGAAATATAAATAGTATATATAGTAAAGGAACAAACCTTTTGATAAAAGATGGTGCTAAAATAGTTACATGTGTAGAAGATATATTAGAAGAAATGATAGATTTCAGTTTAATATTAGAACAAAACAAAAAAAACAAAATAAATTATGATAATTTTAGTAAAAATGAGATTTCTGTTATAAGGACAATAGAAAATGGACCCATACATTCAGATATGATAGCATATAATACAGATATAAATATAATAGAACTTACAAGTATACTTACAATACTAGAGATGAAAAATATAATTAAGGCATTACCAGGAAAAGTTTTTACAATAGTTAATTAATCGGAGGCGAATATTTTGGGAAAGACATTAGTTATAGTTGAGTCGCCTGCAAAGGCTAAAACTATAGGCAAGTTTTTAGGAAGAAAATATAAAATTAAAGCTTCGGTAGGTCATGTTATTGACTTACCTAAAAGTAAGCTTGGTATAGATATTGAGGATAATTTTGAACCGAGATATATCACAATAAGGGGAAAGGGACCTATACTCAGTGAATTAAAAAAAGAAGCAAAAAAAGCTGATAAAGTTTATTTAGCAACTGACCCTGATAGAGAAGGTGAAGCCATATCATGGCATTTAGCTAGAGCTTTAAAATTAGATGAAGGGGAAAATAATAGGGTAGTGTTTAATGAAATAACAAAAAACACTGTTAAAAATGCAATTAAAAATCCTAGAGCTATAGATATGGACTTAGTTGATGCCCAACAAGCAAGAAGGGCATTAGATAGATTAGTTGGATATAAGATAAGTCCTTTGCTTTGGAAAAAAGTTAGAAAAGGTTTAAGTGCAGGTAGAGTACAGTCTGTTGCAACTAAACTTATAGTAGATAGAGAAAGAGAAATTGAAAAATTTAATCCGGAAGAATATTGGTCTATTGATTTTCTGCTTCTTAAAGATAAAAAAGAATTTGAATCATACTTAAATGGAAAAATAATAGATGGAAAATTAGAAAAAATAGAAATAAAAAATGAAGATGAATCTAAGGTAATTGTTGATGAAATTTCTAAATCAAATTTACTCGTAGAAAATGTTAAAAGAGGAAAGAAAAAAAGAAATCCTTATCCATCTTATACTACTAGTTCCCTCCAACAAGATGCATCTAATAGGCTTGGATTTTCAACCAAAAAAACTATGAAATTAGCTCAAGATTTATATCAAGGAATAGATATAAAAGGAGAAGGCACTATAGGGCTTGTAACTTATATAAGAACAGATTCTACTAGGATTTCTTCTGAAGCTCAAGAAAATGTTAAAGAATATATAGAAAATAACTTTGGAAGTAAATATTTATCAAATAAAAAAGCTTCTAAAAATAAAAAAAATATTCAAGATGCACATGAAGCTATAAGGCCTACTGATGTGTTTAAATCAGCAGATAAAATCAAAGATTCTTTAAGTAATGATCAATTTAAATTGTATAATTTAATATGGCAAAGATTTGTAGCAAGTCAAATGGCTCAAGCTATTTATGATACTTTAACTATAGATATACAAGCATCTGATTATAGACTTAGAACCAGTGGATCTCAAATAAATTTTGATGGATTCTTAAAAGTTTATCCTGTAAAAAACAAAGATAAAAATATAGATATTCCAGATATGAAAAAAGATGATAAATTAGATATAAAGGATATTTTGCCAAAACAACATTTTACTCAACCATCTGCAAGATTTAGTGAAGCTAGTTTAGTAAAGACAATGGAAGAACTTGGTATAGGAAGGCCTGCTACTTATTCACCAACTATAAGTACGATTTTAAGTAGAGGGTATGTGATTATAGAGAATAAAGCGTTTAAACCTACAGAACTTGGAATTGTGGTTACAGATTTATTAATAGAATATTTTAAAAATATCATAAATGAAGAATTTACAGCTGATATGGAAAATAGACTTGATAAAGTAGAAGAAGGTAAAATAGTATGGAAAAAAGTAATTTCTGATTTTTATGATGACTTTAAAGGAGTACTAAAAGTTGCAGAGGAAGAAATAGAAGAAATTGATATGGATGAAGAGACAGATATTCCATGTGAAAAATGTGGTAGAAATATGATTATAAAACATGGAAGATATGGTAAATTCTTAGCATGTCCAGGTTATCCTGAATGTAAAAATACAAAAGCTATATTAAATAAACTAGATATTGATTGTCCTAAGTGTAAAGATGGAGAATTAATAGAGCGAAAATCTAAAAAGGGAAGAAAATTTTATGGATGTACAAATTATCCTGAATGTGATTTTGTATCATGGGATATGCCTATAAAAGAAAATTGTCCTGAATGTGATAGCATTCTTACTAAAAAAACAAGTAAAAAAGGTACTACTATTAAATGTAGTGAATGTGATTATAAAAGGAAAGAAAATAAAGACGAATAGGTAGGTGTTGTATATGTTAAGAGCTACTACAATTATAGCTGTAAGAAAAAATGGTGAATTGGCTTTTGCAGGAGATGGTCAAGTTACTATGGGTGATAAAACTATAATGAAAAGTACTGCTAAAAAACTTAGAAAATTATATAAGGATAGTGTAATAGTTGGATTTGCTGGATCTGTTGCAGATGCTATAACATTATCTGATAAATTAGAAGAAAAACTTCAACAATTTAATGGCAATTTAACCCGTGCAGCTGTAGACTTAGCTAAAGAATGGCGTGGAGATAAGGTTCTTAGAAAGTTAGAAGCCATGTTAATAGCTGGAGATAAAGAAAATCTTTTGGTCATCTCTGGTGGTGGAGAAGTTATAGAACCTGATGAAGGTATAGTTGCAATAGGTTCTGGTGGAAATTATGCTTTTGCTGCTGGAAAAGCATTGAAAAGCAATACAGACCTTAGTGCCAAGGATATAGCATATAAATCTATAAAGATTGCTTCAGAAATATGTGTCTTTACTAATGACAATATAATAACGGAAGAATTTTAGGAGGTATCTAATGGAAAATTATACACCTATTGAAATAGTAGAAAAGTTAGATAATTATATAATAGGGCAAAAAAGAGCTAAGAGGTCAGTAGCTGTTGCACTTAGAAATAGATATAGAAGGAATAAATTAGATGATGAATTCAAAGAAGAAGTAAGACCTAAAAACATTATCATGGAAGGCCCCACTGGTGTAGGTAAGACTGAAATAGCAAGAAGGCTTGCAAAACTTGTAAATGCTCCTTTTGTAAAAGTGGAAGCTACTAAATTTACTGAGGTTGGATATGTGGGTAGGGATGTAGAATCTATGGTAAGAGATCTTGTTGAAACTTCTATACGATTAGTGAAGAATGAAAAAATATCAAATGTATATGATAAGGCAGAAGAACTTGCAGAAAAAAGAATTTTGAAAATATTAATAAATGGTCCAGAAAAAAAGAAAGAAAAAAATTCAAATCCATTTGAAGCTTTCTTTGGCTCAAGTAATTCCGACGAAGATGAAGATATAGATAAAGAAAAAGATGACATAGGAGATAAAAAGACTATAAGGGACAAATTAAGAAATAAAGAATTAGAGTTTCAATATGTTGAAATATTAGTTGAAGAAAATAGTTCACAACCTATGGGTATGATGGGTGCTATGGGTATGGATGATATGAATATTAATGATATGTTTTCTGGAATTATTCCCAAAAAGAAGAAAAATAGAAAGGTTACAATTAGAGAAGCTAGAAAAATTCTTGCTAATGAAGAAGCTCAAAAAATGATTGATATAGATGATATAAACTCAATTGCTATAGATAGGGCTGAAAATAATGGAATTATATTTATTGATGAAATAGATAAAATAGCAGGAAGAGGTGGTTCTGGACCTGATGTATCAAGAGAAGGTGTACAAAGAGATATTTTACCTATTATAGAAGGTTCAACTATTATGAGTAAATATGGTCCTATAAAAACCGATCATATATTATTTATTGCAGCAGGAGCTTTTCATATTGCAAAAGTAACTGATTTGATACCTGAAATACAGGGAAGATTTCCAATTAGGGTGAAACTTGATAATCTTACAGAAGATAACTTCAAAGAAATACTTACAAAACCTCAAAATGCTTTAATCAAACAATATAAATATTTATTAGCTACAGAAGAGGTAGAACTTAATTTTACAGATGAAGGCATATCAGAAATTGCCAAGATTGCATTTGTTGTAAATGATCAAACAGAGAATATTGGAGCAAGGAGATTGTATACAATACTTGAAGAATTATTAGAAGAAATTTCTTTTAATGCATCATTATATCAAGGAAAAGAAATTACTATTGATAGAGAATATGTTAATAAAAAATTAAAGCATGATATAGAACAAATTGACCTATCAAAATATATACTATAAAAGACAGTTTAAACTGTCTTTTATATTGCATTTTTTTATACCCGAAAATAATAGGTCTAAACTACTATTTTTTGTTTGGACTATATATTATAACATCATAAAAACTGGTAATTATGGCCTTTATTATATCATTTATATCATAATATAATAATATAATAATATACAACAAAATAGAACAAAAAAACTATTTGTTTTATAAATAATTTGTATTATAATGATAATTAAGCTAAAAAAGGGGGAAATATCTTGCTAGGTAATACTTTTAATAATATGAACTTAATGAATCAAGCCCTTGATGGTTATTCAAAGAGAAATGAATCTATAAACAACAATATATCAAATGTAAATACGCCTGGATATAAAAAAACTAAAATTTTATTTGAAGAAAATTTAAAGAGTCAAATAAATAAAAATGATAATTTGAAATTAAAAACTACAAACAATAAACATATAAAAGATGTAGGCGGAACAAATATGGTGATAGAGAATAAACATTTTTCTACTAGGAGAGATGGAAATAATGTAAATATTGATGTGGAAATGGCAGTTCTTGCAAAGAATACTATGATGTATAATGCTGTAATAAGACAAGTTTCAAATGAATCAAGAAAAATCAGAAGTATTATAAAAGAAGGAAATTAAATATTGAAATTAATGAAGTTGAAAATATAATGAAAGAAATTAATAGATTTAATATAAATTCATTAGATGAAATAATCTCAAACAGTGGTATAGAACCCTTAGATACTAAAGATGATCCACAATTAATTATTGAAGATAAAGAATTTCTACATACATTGGCATCTTACATAGATAAATTAGCTAAAAATGAAAGAGAAGTTATAACGCTGTATTATTATGAAGAGCTAAATTATAAAGAAATAGGAAGTATTTTAAAGCTCTCAGAATCTAGAATTTCTCAAATCCATAGTAAGGCTATCAAAAAAATAAAATCAAAGCTTATAAATTATGAGTTTTAATAAATCTTAAAGGAGAAAAATATGGTATTAGGATTACTGATTTTAGGTATAATATTAATTGTAATATCTATAATATTGCTTATAAAATATAATAATGATGAAAATATAAAAATGATGAAAATAAATCAAGTATATGATGAAATAGATGAATATAGTAATGCATTGAATGATATAATTTCTAATTTAGAATACTTAATGAAAGATGATAAAATTGAAGAAGAAAAATTGGAAAATAAAGATATAAAAGAAAAGAAAATAAAAGAAGAGCATACTAATAAAGAATACATAAAAGAAAATACTTTTAAAGAAGATATATTGTTGCTTCACAAAAATGGCAAATCAAAAGATGAAATAGCTAAAATACTTAATAAGGGTAAAAGAGAAATAGAAATAATATTAAAATTAAATGATTTCAATAAAAACTAAAAAAAGCTTGAAATTAGTATTTACTTCATGGTATAATGATAAAGGTTAAAATACACACATTCATTAATTCTTTTGGTTGTTCCTTTTTATAAAAAAGGTTCTAAAAGAAGATGATTTGAATGGAGGTAAAAAAACAGGAGGTGTAGCAATGTCAGTTATAAGTATGAAGCAACTTCTTGAAGCAGGTGTTCATTTTGGACATCAAACAAGAAGATGGAATCCAAAAATGGCTGAATACATTTTCACTGAAAGAAATGGAATCTATATAATAGATCTTCAAAAAACAGTGAAAAAAGTAGAACAAGCTTATAATGTTATAAGAGATATCGCTCAAGAAGGTGGAGAGATACTTTTTGTAGGAACAAAGAAACAAGCTCAAGAATCTATAGAGAATGAAGCAAAAAGAAGTGAAATGCATTTTGTAAGCCAAAGATGGCTTGGAGGTATGCTTACAAACTTCAAAACTATTAAAAAGAGAATTAATAGACTTCATGAACTTAAAAAAATGGAAGAAGAAGGAACTTATGATTTACTTCCTAAAAAAGAAGTTATTAAGTTAAAGCATGAAGAAGAAAGATTAGAAAAATTTCTTGGTGGTATAAAAAATATGAAAAAAGTGCCAGATGCACTATTCGTAGTTGACCCTAGAAAAGAAAAAATTGCTATAAGTGAAGCTAAAATCTTAGGTATTCCTGTGATTGCAGTAGTTGATACTAATTGTGATCCAGATGAAGTTGATTATGTAATACCAGGAAATGATGATGCAATTCGCGCAGTTAAATTACTTACTGAAACTATGGCTAATGCTGTATTAGAAGGTAAGCAAGGCGAACAAATAGAAGATAACGAGTAATTTAAATGGTAAGGGCATATAAGGGGTTTTCCCTTACTACTCTTACCATTTATTAATATGAAGCAAACAAACAAGGAGGAATAGAAATGGCAGTAACAGCGGCAATGGTAAAAGAATTAAGAGAAAAAACTGGTGTAGGTATGATGGATTGTAAAAAGGCATTAGTAGAAACTGATGGAGATATGGAAAAAGCTGTAGAATTATTAAGAGAAAAAGGACTTTCAAAAGTTGCTAAAAAATCAGATAGAATAGCAGCAGAAGGACTTATTGAATCATATATACATGGTGGAAGAATAGGTGTTATAGTAGAAATTAATAGTGAGACAGATTTTGTTGCTAAAAATGAAGGATTTAAAGACTTTGCAAAGGATGTTGCTATGCAAATAGCTGCACAAAATCCTGAGTTTGTATCAAGAGATGAAGTTCCTTCAGATAAGATAGAGGCTGAGAAAAAAGTATTAAAACAACAAGCTTTAAATGAAGGCAAACCAGAGAAAATTGTTGATAAAATGGTAGAAGGTAGAATTGAAAAGTATTATAAAGAAGTATGTTTAATGGAACAACCTTTTATAAAAGATTCAGATAAAACTATAAAAGATTTATTAAATGAAAAAATATCTACTTTAGGTGAAAATATAAAAATAAGAAGATTTACTCGTTATGAAGTTGGAGAAGGTATAGAGAAAAAAGAAGAAAACTTTGCTGAAGAAGTAGCTAAGCAAATGGGAAAATAATAATTAATATTTAAATGGAGAACATAGAAATGTTCTCCATTTAAATAAGTATAAATTTAAAAGAGGTTTTTTAAATTTTATGTAGAATAATATAATTAGGGGTGTTTATATGGATAAACCTATATATAAAAGAATAGTATTAAAATTAAGTGGAGAAGCCTTAAGTGGTGATAAAAAATTTGGTTTAGATGAAGAGACCATAAGTAAGGTTGCAAAAGAAGTAAAAGTTTTACAAGAAGCAGGCGTAGAAATTGCTATTGTAGTAGGTGGAGGCAATTTTTGGCGAGGTAGAAGTAGTAAAGAAATGGATAGAAGTACAGCAGATTATATGGGAATGCTTGCTACAGTTATAAACTCTCTTGCTATGCAAGATGCACTTGAAAATATAGGAGTACTTACTAGAGTTCAAACTGCTATTGAAATGAGACAAATAGCAGAACCTTATATAAAGAGAAAAGCTGTAAGGCATCTAGAAAAGGGAAGAGTAGTTATATTTGCAGCAGGTACTGGAAATCCTTATTTCACAACAGACACTACAGCAGCATTAAGAGCTGCAGAAATTGAATCTGATGTTATCTTACTTGCAAAAAAAGGTGTAGATGGGGTATATGATTCTGATCCTAAGGAAAATCCTAATGCCAAGAAGTTTAAAAAATTAAAACATAAAGAAGTATTAAATTTAGAATTAAAAGTAATGGACTCTACAGCAGCATCATTATGTAAAGATAATAATATACCAATAATAGTATTTAGTATAGAAGATGCTAAAAATATAACTAAAGTTGTGTTTGGTGCTGATATTGGTACAACATTAAAGGAGGATTAATTATGTATTTAGAAGTTCACAAAAATGTGGAAAACAACATGAAAAAAACAGTTAAGGCTTTTAATGAAGAATTAAAAAGTATTAGAGCAGGAAGAGCTCATCCATCATTATTGGATAAGATAATGGTTAATTATTATGGAACAGCTACTCCTTTAAATCAAATTTCAAATATTTCTGTTCCTGAAGCTAGACAATTACTTATATCTCCTTGGGATGCTAATTCAATTCCTGAAATTGAAAAAGCTATTCAAAAAAGTGATTTAGGTTTAAATCCTTCTAGTGATGGAAAAAACATACGTCTTATCATTCCTCAATTAACTGAAGAAACTAGACGCGATATGACAAAAGTATTAGGTAAAATTACTGAATCATCTAAGGTTGCTATAAGAAATGAAAGAAGAAATGGAAATGATGAATTAAAGAAATTAAATAAAAATGGTGAGTTATCTGATGATGAACTCATAAAATCAGAAGGAAAAATTCAAGAATTAACTGATACTTATATTAAAGAATTAGATAGACTTGCCAAGGAAAAAGAAGTAGAATTATTGGAGGTTTAATTTGGATCTTGATATTATAGGATTGCCATTAAAAGAAGCTTTTGATTTAATAGATGAAGATTTATCTATTAATATAGTAGAAACTAAAGGCACAAACAAACGATTTATAAATGAGTTGGATCAATTACGGGTTATTAAATTTGACATAAAAGATAATTCAATTAAAATTATAGTATGTGCATTTTAATCCCCTTCTTTAAAGAAGGGGTTTTAATCTTTATAATGGAGGTATTAAAATTGGATATATTAAAAAACATAAAATCTACAGAAAAATTTAAAGATAAAATAGATAAAGATAATTTACCTAAACACATAGCTATAATAATGGATGGCAATGGAAGATGGGCTAAAAAACGATTCTTACCTAGAACTGCAGGCCACAGAGAAGGCGTAAAAAGAGTGATGGATATTGTAGAGGAATGTGGTAATTTGGGTATAAATCATCTTACGCTATATGCTTTTTCTACTGAAAATTGGAGTAGACCAAAAGAAGAAATAGATTATTTGATGAAATTATTAGTTGAATTTTTAAAGAGTAAATTAAAACAAATTCATAAAAACAATGTAAAAATAAATATATTAGGAGACTTATCTAGATTAGATAGATCTATTACTAATGAAATAGAAAATGCTATAGAGTTAACTAGAAACAACTCTAAATTAGAACTTAATATAGCTTTAAATTATGGTGGAAGAGATGAGATAATTAATGGGATTAAATCTTTATATAAAGATTTAATGGTTGGAAATGTATCCTTAAAAGAAATTGATGAAGATTCATTTAAAGATTATTTATATACAAAAAAACAGCCAGATCCTGATATTGTTATAAGAACTAGTGGAGAAAAAAGATTGAGTAATTTCTTAAACTATCAAATAGCATATAGTGAGTTTTTCTTTGTTGATGAAAATTGGCCTGAATTTTATACTAATAATCTACATAGAGTGATATATGAATATCAAAATAGAGTTAGACGTTTTGGTGGAATTTAAATGGGGAGTGTAAAAATATATGAAAACAAGAATAATTAGTGGAATAATAGGAATAATTCTTTTGCTTCTTGTTGTAATGACTGGTGGAATAGCTCTTAAATTAGGTGTGTTGATAATCAGTATAATTGGAATAAGAGAATTTAAAAATGCTTTTTCTAATATAAATATAAAGATAACAAATTATTTATATTTATATTCTGTTGTTTTATTTTCACTTTCTTTATTTAATTCTTATATACTTATAAATTTTAGCATAATAATAAATTTCTTAATAATAATGTTTATATATGTATTTAATAAAGAGTATAATATTAATGAAATAGGTTTGAATTTACTTGCTAGTATTTATATACCATTTTCATTAGTTCATATATCTTTATTAAGTGATAATAAATTAATTTGGTTGATTTTTATAATTGCATTTTCTACTGATACATTTGCATATTTTACAGGAAGACTGTTTGGTAAAAGAAAACTTGCCAAAGTCATAAGTCCCAATAAAACTATTGAAGGAGCTATAGGAGGGCTAATAGGTTCCATACTTGCTACATTAATATTTGTTAGTTTTATGAATCTTAAAAATTTATATATATTTATTTTACTTGCTTTCTTATGTTCATTAGCTTCTATGATTGGTGATTTGACAGCTTCTAAAATCAAAAGATATATAAAAATAAAAGATTATGGAAATATTATGCCAGGACATGGTGGAGTATTAGATAGATTTGATAGCATACTTTTCATTGCACCTTTATTGTTTTATTTTATTAATTATTTTATATAAGATATAATATGTAATATATTTAAAATTAGGAGTGATTTTTTGAAGAATATTGGAATACTTGGCTCGACTGGTTCTATAGGGACTCAAGCATTAGATGTAATTAGAAAAAATAGAGACTTATTTAATATTACTGCTTTAAGTGGTAATAATAATATTGATTTATTAGAGATGCAAGCTATAGAATTCAAACCTGATATTGTAAGTGTATTTGATAAAGATAATGCCGATATATTAAAAATAAAATTAAAGCCATATAATATAAAGGTATATAGTGGTATGGAAGGTCTTATAAACTTAGCTAAATATGAAAATATAGATATTTTACTTACATCAGTTGTAGGAATGATAGGACTTAAACCTACAATGGCAGCTATTGAGACTGGTAAAACTATTGCTCTTGCAAACAAAGAAACTTTAGTTACTGCAGGTAGTATTGTAATGAATAAAATAAAAGAAAAAAATATAAACTTAATACCAGTAGATAGTGAGCATTCAGCTATCTTTCAATCTATAACTACTGATAGTAAAAAAGAAATAAATAAAATCATATTGACAGCATCAGGAGGACCTTTTAGAGGCAAAAAAAAGGAAGATCTCTTGAATATAAGCTATAAAGAAGCATTAAAACATCCCAATTGGGATATGGGTAGAAAAATATCTATTGATTCTTCTACTCTTATGAATAAAGGTTTAGAAGTTATAGAAGCTAAGTGGTTATTTGATGTGGATTTAGAAAATATTGATGTAGTTGTTCATCCACAAAGTATAATTCATTCAATGGTTGAATATATTGATGGTAGTGTCATTGCACAACTTGGCATATCAGATATGAGAATTCCAATACAATATGCTTTGACTTATCCTCATAGAATAAAAAATGATATAATGAAACTAGATCTTGCACAAGTTTCTAAATTGACATTTGAAAAACCTGATTTACAAACTTTTCCTTCATTAGAACTTGCATATCGTGCTTTAAAAGAAGGTGGAACTATGTCTTCGGTTTTAAATGCATCTAATGAAATATTAGTAGAACTATTTTTAAAAGAAAAAATCAAGTTTTATGATATACCAAATATTACTGAAAAGATTTTAGATATTCATGAAAATATATATAATCCTAATATAGAAGATGTTTTATATAGTAATAATTGGGCAAGAGTAAAGGTAAAAGAATTATTAAATATTTAAACATTGGAGTGGATATAAGTGACTACAGCAATTGCGGCAATATTGATTTTTTTCATTGTAGTTTTGGTACATGAATTTGGACATTTTGCAGTGGCGAAATTAGTAGGGATAAAGGTGGATGAATTTTCTATAGGTATGGGACCAAGGATAGCTAAATTTGATAAAGGTGAAACAGAATATTCACTTCGTATACTTCCAATAGGAGGATATGTAAAAATGGAAGGTGAAGATGAAAAATCTGAAGATGAAAGAAGCTTTAGTAATAAATCTCCAATCTCTAGGATATTAGTTTTAACAGCAGGAGCAATAATGAACTTTACTTTAGCTATTTTAATATTTTTTGCTATATCTTTATTTGTAGGTTCACCTACCACTACAATAGACACAGTTGTAGAAGATGGTCCAGCATATGAGGCGGGTATTAGAAGTGGCGATCAAATAATATCTGTAAATAATGAAGAAATAAATAATTGGAATGAAAGTAGAGATATTATAACAAGTACAAAAGGTGATGTGAATATTAGTGTATTAAGGAATAATGAAGAAATAAACTTCACATTAAAGCCACAAGAAGATGAAAATGGTAATAAACTAATTGGAATAAGTTCAAAAACTAAAGCTTCATTTGTAGGAGCTATAAAATATGCATTTACAAACTTTATTTTTATAATATCTTTAATGTTTGATTTTATAAAAATGGCAATTACAGGAAATGTTAGTTCTTCAGATGTAGCAGGACCTATTGGTGTTGTACAATTGATAGGTGAAACAACTAGATATGGATTTTTATCTGTTCTTAATCTGGCTGCATTTATAAATATTAATTTAGGTTTTTTTAATTTATTACCTGTGCCGGCTTTAGATGGTAGTAGAATATTATTTATATTGATAGAGTTATTAAGAGGTAAGCCATTAGATCCAGAAAAAGAAGGTATAATTCATTTTATTGGATTTGCTATTTTAATGGCTTTAATGATATTTATTTCTTATAATGATTTAGGAAGACTAAATATTTTTTAGGGGTTGTTAATATGAACAGAAATAAAACAAAGAATTTTTATTATGGTGATGTAGGAATTGGAGATCAATTTCCTGTTACTGTACAATCTATGACTAATACTGATACTAGAGATATAAAAAAAACAATAGAACAGATAAAATCTTTAGAAGCAGTTGGATGTGATATTATAAGACTTGCTGTACCAGATATGGAAGCTGCTTTAGCTTTAAAGGAAATTAAGGCTGAGGTAAATATTCCTATTATAGCAGATATTCATTTTGATTATAGATTAGCATTAGAATCTATTGAAAGTGGAGTAGATGGACTAAGAATTAATCCTGGTAATATTGGTAATATAGAAAGAGTTAGACAAATAGTTGAAAAATGTAAGGAAAAAGATATTCCAATAAGAATAGGTGTTAATTCTGGTTCTATAAAAAAGGAGTTTTTAGAAAAATATGGTGGTGTTAATGTGAATTCTATGGTAGAAAGTGCTATGGAACATGTTAGGATCTTAGAAGATATGGATTTTAAGAAAATTGTATTATCTGTAAAATCAACTGATATTGATATGACCTTAAAATCATATGAAAAATTATCTGAAATTATAGATTATCCACTTCATATTGGTATAACTGAATCAGGCTCAATTTGGAAAGGAACCATCAAGTCATCTATAGGAATAGGAGCTTTACTTGCTCGTGGAATTGGAGATACTATAAGAGTATCTTTAACCGGAGATCCAATAGAAGAAGTCAAAGTTGGAAAACAAATTTTAAGAGCATTAGGCTTATTAAATGATAAGATAGAAGTTATATCTTGTCCTACATGTGGAAGAACAAGAATAGATTTAGAAGGAATTGTAAGAAAAGTAGAAGAAAAAATAGATTCTATGAGTAAACCTATAAAAGTAGCTATAATGGGTTGTGAAGTAAATGGTCCTGGTGAAGCTAAAGAAGCTGATATTGGAATTGCAGGAGGCAATGGAATAGGTTTAATATTTAAAAAGGGTAAGATAATAAAGAAGGTTAAAGAAGAAGAACTTATTGATGAATTAGTAAAAGAGATAAATAAATTATAAAATTTATACAAGGGGCGATTAATATAGATTATTTAGAAATATCACTTAAACTAATAGTATCAATAATTTTATCAGGAGTCATAGGAATAGAAAGAGAAAGTATAAAAAGACCAGCTGGTTTTAGGACTCATATATTAGTGTGTGTTGGTTCAACTTTGGTTATGATTGTTGGCTTATATATAGCTGATGATATTAGATATTCAAATGTAGATCCTACAAGAATAGGAGCACAAGTAATAAGTGGAATAGGATTTTTAGGAGCTGGAACAATTATAAAAGAAGGAGTATCTGTAAAGGGACTTACTACTGCAGCAAGTTTATGGGCTGTTGCTTGTGTAGGACTTGCTATAGGGGCTGGTTTTTATTTTGGTGGTATTTTTGTTACAGTACTAATATTTATAACTCTTTTATTATTTTCTAGCATAGAAGGCAAATTTTTAAGAAGTGATAAATATATGAAAGTTAGAATAGTAATATTAAAAAAACCAGGGCAATTAGGAAGAATAGGACAAGTTACTGGTGATTTAAACTTAACTATAGTATCCATTGATTTTAATAATATTGAAGACAATAAAACTGTAATAAATTTATTAATTAAAACAAATAAAAACATTGATAACATTGAAGTTATAAGCAAATTATCTCAAATTGAAGATGTGATAAAGGTAACCCACAAGTAATATTTAGGGGGAATAAAGTAAAATGAAATATAAAAAAATGGATTTCTTAGCTAGACAATATAATATTGATTGTAGTGATAATATAAAAAAATGTATTATAGAGAAGGTATATTTGAATAAAAATAAAAAAATAATGACGGTAAATCTTAAAAGTAAATATATAATTAATTATAAAGATATAGATCATTTAAAAGTATGTTTTAAAAATATATTAAAAGACTTAAAAAGAATTAATATTAATATAGAATATGAAATGGAATCTAAAAATATAGATTTTCTGGTAAATGAGTATTGGGATAATATAGAGTATATTATAAAAGAAAAGTTTCCCTCAAGTACTGGTTTAATAACAAATATAAATAAAAAATTAGATAATAATAATCTTGTTTTAATGGTTAATGATGAATTGTTTCTACAAAGAATGTTAAATAAAAAAGTAGAAGAAATTATTCAAAATAATTTGAGACAAGAATTTAATATAAATATAAATGTGAATATGATACTTAATGCTAATAAAGAAATGAATTATAAGGATCATTATGAAGAGAAAAAAATCGTAGAAGAAAAAATGATTAGAAATATAAATATAAATACAAACACAACATCTTCTTCTCAATCAAATAAAATAAATTCAAATATGAAAAAAGATTTTGTATATGGTAAGAAAGTGGAAGAAGATATAATACCTATAAATGAAATAAACACAAATTCAGGCACTGCTACTATAAAAGGTGAAATTTTTGATATTCAAACTAAAGATATTAAAAACGATAAAAAAATATATATGATAAGTATTACGGATTTCACTAGTTCAATACAAGTTAAAATATTTGCAAATAAAAAACAACAACCACATATAGAAGAAACCTTAGAGGTTGGAGATACTTATATTATAACTGGTGGAGTAATGTATGATACCTTTTCAAGAGAACTAGTAATGATGGGTAAGGGTATTAAAAAATCTTTTTCAATAAAAAGAAAAGATAATTATGAAGAAAAAAGAGTAGAGCTTCATTTACATACTCAAATGAGTGATATGGATGGAATGACAAGTATGGATGACTATGTAAAAAGAGCTAAAGAATGGGGACATAAAGCAATAGGTCTCACTGATCATGGTGTGGTACAAGGATTTCCTGAAGCAATGAATGCATCAAAAAAATATGGGGTAAAAGCTCTATATGGAGTTGAAGGCTATCTTGTAAATGATTCAAAAGAGATAGTAATAAATGCTCACAATCAAGACATAGATTGTGAATACATTGTATTTGATATAGAAACTACTGGTTTTTCTCCTATTAATGATGGTATCACTGAAATAGGTGCAGTTAAAATAAAAAATGGCGAGATTATAGATACATTTAGTGAACTTATCAATCCAGAAAAGAAGATACCTGAAAAGGTAATTCAACTAACTGGTATAACAGAAGCTATGGTTAAAGACAAACCTACTGTTGATAAAATACTTCCGAAATTTAAAGAATTTATAGGTGAAGATGTATTGGTTGCACATAATGCTTCTTTTGATATGGGTTTCATAAATAAAAAATATAAAGATATAAATATAACTTTAGCAAATCCTGTATTAGATACACTTCAATTTTCTAGGGAATTATATTCTCATCTAAAGAGTCATAAACTAAATAGAATAGCTAAATATTTAAATGTTAGTTTGGAAAACCACCATAGAGCTGTAGATGATTCTAGGGCAACGGCAGAGATATTATTAAAAATGATATCAGATGTCAAGGAAAAAGGTGTAAAAAAATTAGAGGAACTTAATACTATATTTAGTGATGATATAAACTTTAAATCTCAAGATTCTTTTCATATAATTATATATGCTAAAAATTATATAGGATTAAAAAATCTTTATAAAATAATATCTTTAAGTCATTTAAATTATTTTTATAGAAAGCCAAGAATACCTAAATCATTAATTAATAAATATAGAGAAGGATTAATTATTGGAACAGCTTGTGAAGCTGGTGAATTATATAGAGCTATTACTAGAAACAAATCTAATAATGAAATTAGAGATATTGTCAAGTTTTATGATTATTTAGAGATTCAACCTACTGCTAACAATGAATTTCTAATAAATAATGGAATGGTTAGAGATAAAATAGAACTTCAAAATATAAATAAAACAATATATAATTTAGGTGAAAAATATAATAAATTAGTAGTTGCTACTGGAGACGTTCATTTCATGGATCCACATGAAGAAGTTTATAGAAGAATACTTATGAGTGGTAAAGGATTTTCTGATTCTGACAATCAACCACCATTATATTTTAAAACTACTGATGAAATGATAGAAGAATTCTCTTATTTAGGAAAAGATGTTGCAGAGGAAGTAGTTATTAAAAACTCTAATATAATTGCAGATAGTATAGAGGAAATTTTACCTATACCTGATGGAACTTTTCCTCCTGTGATAGAAGGTTCAGATAATGATTTAAAGGAAATGACTTATAAAAAAGCAAAAAGCATTTATGGAGAACCTATCCCTGATATTGTAAAGGAAAGATTGGATAGGGAATTAAACTCTGTTATTAGTAATGGATATGCTGTTTTATATATTATTTCTCATAAAATAGTGAAAAAATCATTAGAAGATGGTTATCTTGTAGGTTCAAGAGGATCTGTAGGTTCTTCATTTGTAGCTACTATGAGTGATATTACTGAAGTGAATCCTTTGCCCCCTCATTATGTTTGTCCTAATTGTAAAAATAGCGAGTTTATAACTGATGGATCTATTGGATCAGGTGTTGATATGAAAGATAAAAATTGTCCTAAATGTGATACAAAATATAATAAAGATGGATTTGATATACCCTTTGAAGTCTTCTTAGGTTTTGAAGGAGATAAGGAACCAGATATTGACTTAAACTTTGCAAGTGAAGAACAGACTGTAGCTATGCAATACACAGAAGATTTGTTTGGCAAGGGACATGTATATAGAGCAGGTACAATAGGTACTGTTGCTGACAAAACTGCATATGGCTTTATCAGAAAATATCATGAAGAAAATGAATTATTATTAAATAGGACAGAAACAAACAGACTTATAAAGGGGTGTACAGGAATAAAAAGGACATCTGGTCAGCATCCTGGTGGGGTTATGGTTGTACCCCAAGATAAGGATATATATGACTTTACTCCCATTCAATATCCTGCAAATAATGGTGAATCTGGTGTTATAACTACTCACTTTGATTATCATTCTATAAGTGGTAGAATACTTAAATTAGACTTGTTAGGCCATGATACGCCAACTATAATAAAGATGCTTGAAGATTTAACTGGAATTAATGCCCAAGAGATATGTTTAGATGATAAAGCTACTATGGCAATTTTCACATCTTTAGAGACATTAAATATAAAGATAAAAGATTTTAATTATAAAACAGGTTCTCTTGGAATTCCAGAGTTTGGAACTAAATTTGTTATTCAAATGTTACTTGACACAAAACCTACTACATTTGCAGAGCTTGTGAGAATTAGTGGTCTTTCTCATGGTACTGATGTATGGCTAAATAATGCCCAAGACTTAGTTGCAAATGGAATTACTACATTAAAAGAAGTTATATCTACAAGAGATGATATAATGATGTATCTTATATATAATGGATTAGATAAAAAGAGATCTTTTAAAATCATGGAAAAGGTTAGAAAAGGTAAAGGTATAACTGAAGATGAGGAAATTTATATGAGAGATAATAATATACCTGAATGGTATATTGAATCTTGTAAAAAAATCAAATATATGTTTCCTAAAGCTCATGCTGTAGCATATGTTATGATGTCTTTTAGAATAGCTTATTTTAAAGTACATTATCCTGAAGCTTTTTATGCTACTTATTTTACTATGAAAGCAACTGATTTTGATGCTGAGCTTATAACTAAAGGAATAGAAGCTTTAAAAGAAAAAATAAAAGAATTAGAAAGTATAGGGAATGATAAAACTGCTAAAGAAAAGAATCTTTTAACAGTTTTAGAAGTTTCATTAGAAATGTATGCAAGGGGTTTTAACTTTAAAAATGTTGATTTATATAAATCAGATAGTGATACTTTCATTATTGAAGATGATGGAATATTACCTCCTTTAAAGTCCTTACAAGGTGTGGGAGAAAATGCAGCTAAAGCTATAGTAGAAGCACGTGAAAAAGGAATGTTTTTATCTATGGAAGATATCACTAAAAGAGCTAAGGTATCTAAAACTGTTATAGAAGCTTTAAAGGTTCATGGATGTTTAGAAGGAATGAGTGAAAGTAACCAATTAGACTTATTCAGTATTTGATTTTTATAAGAAAATATGATATATTATAGTTAATATAAGATTGCTTGGGAGAAGAGTGGGTTAAAAACCCACTCTTTACTTTTAGATTTATTGTATTATTTTAACTATAATTAGGTAAAATATAGTTAAATAATTTGGAGGTGAATTGTATGAATAGAAAAGATGTTGAAAGCAAGATAAGTACTATAATAGAGCCAATATCTCAAGATATGAACTTTGAATTAGTAGATTTAGAATATGTAAAAGAAGGTCCTTATAATTATTTAAGAATATTTATTGATAAAGCTAATGGAGTAAGCATAGATGATTGTCAAAACTTTAGTAAAAAGGCAAGTGAAGCAATTGATAAAAATGATCCTATAGATCAAAATTATTTTTTAGAAGTATCTTCTCCAGGTATTGACAGGCCATTTAAAAAAGATAAAGACTTTAAAATGGCTCTAAATAAAGAAGTAGAAGTTAGTTTATATAAACCCATAAATAACTCCAAAGATTATATTGGTGAATTAGAAGATTTTAATGAAGAATTAATTGTTTTAAATGTGGGAGATGAAAGTATAAAAATAAACAGAAAAGATATAGCGAAAATTAATATTGCTATAAAATTTTAAGGAGGTAATTTGGGGATGAAAGCTGAGTTTATACAGGCTTTGGAGGAAATTGGAAGAGAGAAAGGTATTTCTAAAGAGATACTAATAGATGCTATTGAAGCAGCATTAATATCTGCTTATAAAAGAAATTTTGGTTCTTCACAAAATGTAGAAGTAATTATTGATAATACTACTGGGGATGTAAAGGTTTATGCTCAAAAGGATGTAGTAAATCAAGTGGAAGATGAATTGTTACAAATATCTCTTGAAGATGCTAGAGAAATTGATGGTAGATATAATTTAGATGATGTAATAAACATTGAAGTTACACCTAAAAACTTTGGTAGAATTGCAGCTCAAACGGCAAAGCAAGTTGTAGTCCAAAGAATTAGAGAAGCAGAAAGAGATATAATATATGGAGATTTCATAAGCAGAGAAAATGAAATAGTTACTGGTATAATTCAAAAAATAAATAATAATGTATTAGTTGATTTGGGTAAAACTGAAGGTATATTATTGCCAGCTGAACAAATTGAAGGAGAAACTTATAATCATAATGATAGAATAAAAGCATATATAATTGAAGTGAAGAAAACATCTAAAGGACCTCAAATATTATTATCAAGAAGTCATCCAGGTTTAGTTAAAAGACTTTTTGAACTAGAAGTTCCTGAAATTCAAGAGGGTACTGTAGATATATTTAGTATTTCAAGAGAAGCGGGATCTAGAACCAAATTAGCTGTATACTCTAACAATGAAAATGTAGATCCAGTAGGAGCTTGTGTTGGTCATAATGGTGCAAGAGTAAAAGCAGTTGTTGATGAATTAAATGGAGAAAAAATTGACATAGTAAATTGGAGTAATGATTCAACTGTTTTTATAGCAAATAGTTTAAGCCCAGCAAAGGTTATAGAAGTTAGCGTAAATGAAGATGAGAAAAGTGCTTCTATTGTAGTGCCAGACTATCAATTATCTTTGGCTATTGGAAAAGAAGGTCAAAATGCAAGATTAGCAGCAAAATTAACTGGATGGAAAATAGATATTAAAAGTGAAAGTCAATCCAATCAAAATTCTAACAATGTAAGTGAGTAGAGGTGTGATATAATATGAAAAATAGGAAAATTCCTCTGAGAAAATGTATTGTTTGTAACGATAGAAAAGAAAAAAAAGATTTAATAAGAATTGTTAAAAACAAAGAAGACCATATATTTATTGATACTAATGGAAAATCAAATGGTAGAGGTGCATATATTTGTAAGAGTCAAGAGTGCTTTGAAAAAGCATTCAAAACTAAGGCTTTAAATAAAGCTTTTAAAACTAATATTTCAAATAAAGTTTATGAAGAGTTAAAGAAAGTGAAAAATCAAAATGAATAATGTATTATCTTTTATAGGGATAGGGCAGAAAGCTAATATAATAAAAGCTGGTGAATATAAATCGTTAGAAGCTATAAAGTTTAATAAGGCCTACTTAATAGTATTAGCTGAAGATGCTTCTGAAAATACAAAAAAGAAATTTGAAAAAGCAAGCTTAAAGAATAAGACTGAAATAATAATGTATGGAAACAAAAATATATTGGGAAATGCCTTAGGAAAAGAATTTATATCTGTTTTTGTAGTTACTGATAAGAAATTTTCCGATACATTAAAAGAAAAAATGTAAATGTATTACCTAATATTCTAGGGGGAATGTAGTATGGCAAAAAAGAGAGTTTATCAATTAGCAAAAGAGCTTAGTATTAGTAGTAAAGAACTAATTGCTAAAATGAAAGAGTTAAATATAGAAGTAACAAGTCATATGAGCACAATAGATGAAGAAGAGGCAAAAATATTGAAGGAATTATTTGATGTAAATAATAAAGAGAATGCTAAACAAAAATTTAATAAAGATGAAGGTGAAAAGAATATCGATAAATTAAAAAATGAAGACAATATAAATGAAGAAGTGACTGAAATAGAAAATGAATTAAATGATGAAAATGTAATAGAACTAGAGGGACAATTGACCGTTAAAGAACTAGGAGAAAAACTAGATATTTCTAGTAATGAATTAATTGGAAAATTAATTGGTATGGGAATTATGGCAAACATTAATCAAGAATTAGATTATGAAACTACTGAATTAATAGCTAGTGAATATGGTTATACTATTAAAGAATCTGATGTATTAGAAGAAAAGACATTAGAAGAAAAGCAAGAAGAAGAATTAGATTTTGAAGATAGTGAAGAAAAAATGGAATCAAGACCTCCTGTTGTTACAGTTATGGGTCATGTAGACCATGGGAAAACTTCATTATTAGATGCAATAAGAGAAAGTCATGTTACAGATAAAGAGGCTGGAGGAATTACTCAGCATATAGGAGCATCTACTGTTAGAATTAATGATGATAATATTGTATTTTTAGATACTCCAGGTCATGAAGCATTTACTTCAATGAGGGCTAGAGGTGCTCAGGTTACAGATGTAGCTATACTTGTAGTTGCTGCTGATGATGGGGTTATGCCTCAAACAATTGAAGCAATAAACCATGCTAAAGCTGCAGGAGTTCCTATAATAGTTGCAATAAATAAAATGGATAAATTAGATGCTAATCCTGATAGAGTAAAACAAGAATTAAGTGAACATGGTTTAGTACCTGAAGATTGGGGTGGAGATGTTATAACTGTTCCAGTTTCTGCTATTAAAGGCGAAGGCTTAGATGAACTCTTAGAAATGATACTTTTAGTTTCTGAAATGAGTGAATTAAAAGCTAATCCTAATCGTAAAGCTGTAGGTATAATTATTGAAGCTGAACTTGATAAAGGAAGAGGTCCTGTGGCTTCTGTTTTAATTCAAAAAGGCACATTAAAAGTTGGTGATTCTATTATTGCTGGAACTTCAAGTGGTAGAGTTAGAGCAATGTTAGATAATCAAGGAAAGAGAGTTAAAAAAGCAGGTCCATCAACTGCTGTAGAAATTTTAGGCTTATCTGAGGTGCCTCAAGCTGGAGACAAACTTTTTGCAGCAAAAGATGATAAAAAAGCTCGTGAACTTGCTGGTGCTAGAAAAGATCAAATAAAAAGAGATCAAATAAAATCTAAGCAAAATATTTCACTTGATGATTTGTTTGATCAAATAAAAGTTGGTGAAGTTAAAGATTTAAATATAATTATAAAAGCTGATGTTCAGGGTTCTATAGAAGCAGTTAAAGATGCCTTGGTTAAATTAAGCAATGAAGAAGTTAAGGTAAATCCTATCCATGGAGGAGTTGGAGCTATTACAGAAAGTGATATAATGCTTGCTACTGCCTCTAATGCCATTGTAATAGGTTTTAATGTGAGACCAACTACTTCTGCTACTAATTTAGCTGAAAGAGAATCAGTTGATATTAGAACCTATAGAATCATATATAAAGCTATAGAAGATATTGAAAAAGCAATAAAAGGAATGCTTGAACCTGAGTATAAAGAAGTTATTCAAGGTAGAGCAGAAGTTAGAGAGACTTTTAAAGTTCCAAATGCAGGAGTTATTGCTGGAGTATACATGCTTAATGGCAAAGTAACTAGAAATTCAAGTGCTCGTTTATTAAGAGATAACATTGTTATTCATGAAGGTAAAATTTCATCACTTAGAAGATTTAAAGATGATGTGCGTGAAATAGCTAGTGGATATGAAGGCGGTATTGGAATAGAAAATTATAATGATATTAAAGAAGGCGATATAATAGAAGCTTTCATAATGGAAGAAATCGAAAGGTAATATACTAGGAAGGTGAAATTATAATGAGCTCAAAGAGAACAGCAAGAATATCTGAAGAAATTAAAAAAATAGTTAGTTCAATGATTTTAAAAGAGCTTAAAGATCCAAGAATAGCTACTATGACTACTATAACAGAAGTTGAAGCTACAAATGATCTTAGATATGCTAAAATATTTGTATCGGTTCTTGGTAGTGAAAGAGAAAGAAAAGATACTTTAGAGGCACTTAAAAGTGCTACTGGTTTTATAAGAAAAGAAATAGGAAAGAAGATGAAGTTAAGATATATTCCAGAACCTATTTTTTATACAGATAAATCAATAGAAAACGGAATATATATTTCTAAACTTATAGATAGCATCAAAGAAGATGAAAATAAAGATGAAGATTAATATACTAAAAGAATTAGATAGGTTTGATCAAATCTATCTAATTTCTCATGTAAATCCAGATGGTGATAGTATAGGTTCATTGTTAGCTTTAGGAAAAGCATTAAAGAATATATATAATGACAAAGTAATCTTATTAAAATCAGATAATATTCCAAATAAATTTATGTTTTTAAAAGATATTGATTTACTTTCTAATTTAGATGTTTTAGATAATATAAAAGATAATTCCATATTGATAACATTGGATTGCGGTGACATTAGTAGAATAGGAAGCACTTTAAACTATATAGAAAAATTTAATAAAATTATTAATATAGATCACCATATATCAAATGATAAATTTGGGGACATAAACATTTTAGATTCAAAAACAAGCTCAACAGGTGAGATTGTTTTTAATTTATTAAAAGATAACAAATTAAAGATAGATAAAAACATTGCTACATCTTTATATATGGCTATTTCAACAGATACAGGTAGCTTTAAATATGAAAGTGCTACTTCAAAAACATATAAAGCTGCTGCTGAATTATTAGAATATGATATAGATAAATCCAAAATAATCTTTGAATTATATCAGAACAGATCTATAGAAAAAACTAATATTTTTATAGAAGCTATTAAAAATATAGAATTTCATAATGATAATAAAATAGGTAATACTACAGTAACTTTAGAAATGATGAGAAAAGTTAATGCTTCACCAGAAGATGTGAATGGAATTGTAGAATTTATAAGGGATACTGAAAATGTTGAAGTAGCCTATGTTATTAAAGAAGTTGAAAATAATAAATTTAAAATAAGTTTTAGATCTAAAGCTTATTTAGATGTATCAGCAATAGCAAATGTTTTTGGTGGCGGAGGTCATATACGAGCATCTGGAATAACTATAGATGGAGATCTTTCTAATATAAAAGAAAATTTATTAATTGAAATAAGAAAAAGGTTAAGGTGTTAGATTTGAATGGTATAATTAATGTTTTAAAACCTTCAGCTATGACATCTCATGATGTTGTAAGTTTTTTAAGGAAAACTCTAGACATGAAAAAAATTGGACATACTGGTACATTAGATCCAAATGCTTGTGGAGTTTTACCAATTTGCATAGGTAAATCCACAAAAATAATTGAATATATACAGCATAAAAACAAAAAATATAGAGCAGAAGTAACACTTGGATATTCAACAGATACTCAGGATAAATATGGTAGGGTATTAGAGACTTCTAAAAACAATGTATCTAATGATGAAATAATAAATGTGGTAAATAGCTTTAAAGGCAAAATAAATCAACTACCACCTATGTACTCTGCTCTTAAAAAAGATGGCAAAAGACTTTATGAGTTAGCAAGAGAAGGAAAGACTATAGAAAGAAATACTAGAGAAATATTTATAGAGACTATAGATATACTATCTATAAATAAAAACAAGATTATGATGGATGTCATTTGTTCTAAGGGTACTTATATAAGAACTCTATGTAATGATATAGGTGAAAGGTTAGGAACTTTTGCTCATATGTCATTTTTAGAAAGATTAAGTGTTGGAGATTTTAATTTATCAGATTCATATACATTGGAAGAAATAGTTGTTAAAAAATCTAATAATGATATGAGTTTTATTTTACCTCTGGATAATGCATTAAAATTTATGGGAAGTATATATTTAGATAAGATGTTTTATAAACATATATCAAATGGATTAAATATGAGAGCAAAGAGATTAGGAATAAGTGATTTTATATTGAATACTGAATATAAAATATATTGTAATAATGATTTTATAGGAATAGGTATATTTGCGTTAAAGAATGATGAAATTGTTTTAAAAATGGATAAAGTCCTAGTTTGAAGGTGATTAAAATGGAAATAATTGAAAATATAAATAAACAAATAAAAGATAAAACTGTAATTTGTTTAGGCAGTTTTGATGGGCTTCATATTGGCCATAAAACTTTAATTAAGAATGTTATGAAAAAATCAAAAAAAGAAAATCTAAAAAGTGTAGTATTTACATTTAGCAATCATCCTGCTAGTATTATTCCAAATAAACCTGAACCTAAATTAATAATAACTAATGAAGAAAAAATAAAAATACTTGAAAATATTGGTATTGATTTTTTTATAATGATAGCATTTAGTAAAGAATTTATGCAGATGAAACCTGAAAATTTCATAAAAGAAGTTCTTGTTAAAAAATTAAATGTAAAAAGAATAGTTATAGGATTTAATTATAAATTTGGTTATAAAGGTAAAGGTGATGCTAATTTACTTAAAAAATTAGGAGAAGAATATGATTTTGAAGTAGAAGTGGTTTCTCCCATAAAAAATAATGAAGAAGTTATTAGTAGTAGTATAATAAGAGAATTAATATTAAATGGAGAAATAAAAAAAGCCAACAAATATTTAGGAAGAAATTTTTCTATAGAGGGTAAGGTTATTCATGGTAAAAAACGTGGTAAAAACTTGGGTTTCCCTACAGCAAATATTTACTTGAATAATAATTATATAGTTCCTAAGATGGGTGTTTATAAAACTAAGACCATTTATAAATCTAATATATATAATAGCTTAACAAATGTAGGATTAAATCCTACATTTGAGAAAAATAAAGAAGTTTCAATTGAAACCTATATATTGGATTTTAATGAAGAAATATATGATGAAAATATTAAAATTGAATTTTTGTATTTTTTGAGATCAGAAAAGAAATTTAGTAGCAAGGAAGATTTAATTAAACAGATGAAGTTAGATGTAAGGGCTGTAAAAGAATAATGTTTACAATAATATAGAATTATGATAAAATTAACTTGTTATCCTTATTCTATGGTTATCGTTACCTCGGCTTTATCCTTGGAATTAGGTTTAATACAAAATATTAGGAGGTAGTAATATGATAAGTAAAGAAGCAAAAACACAAGTAATTAATGAGTACAAAACACATGAAGGAGATACAGGTTCTCCAGAAGTACAAATCGCTATATTAACTCATAGAATTAATGAGTTAAATGAACATTTAAAAGAGCATAAAAAAGATCATCATTCAAGAAGAGGTCTTTTAAAAATGGTTGGTAAAAGAAGAGGTCTTTTAAATTATTTAACTAAAAAAGATGTAAATAGATATCGTGAATTGATTCAAAGACTTGGATTAAGGAAATAATAAGAGCGGGGTATCCCCGCTCTATTATTTTAATATAGAAAATATAAGGAGGAATAACATGGAAAAGACATTTGAATATACTCTTGCTGGTGAAAAATTAAGTGTAAATATTGGTAAGGTTGCTGAACAGGCTGGTGGAGCTTGTCTTATACAATATGGAGACACAGTTGTACTTGCTACTGCTACCGCTTCTAAATCTCCCAAACAAGGAATAGACTTCTTTCCTTTAAGCGTAGATTTTCAAGAAAAACTATATTCTGTAGGTAAGATACCTGGAGGATTTATTAAAAGAGAAGGTAGACCAAGTGATAAAGCAATTCTTACTTCAAGACTTATAGATAGACCAATTAGACCATTATTTCCAAAAGGTTATAGAAATGATGTACAAGTAATTACTACTGTATTATCTGTAGATCAAGACCATACGCCAGATATTGTTGCTATGATAGGGTCTTCAATAGCACTTAGTATATCTGACATACCTTTTAAAGGTCCTACAGGATCTGTTGCAGTAGGTTTAGTTGATGGAGAATTAATAATAAATCCAGATAGTAAAAATAGAGATAAATCTGATCTTAGTTTAATAGTTTCTGGTACTAGTGATGCTATTATGATGGTAGAAGCAGGTGCAAATATTATCTCTGAAGAGACTATGTTAGATGCTATACTTACAGCACATACAGAAATAAAAGGAATATGTGGTTTTATAGATCAAATAGTAAAAGAAGTAGGAAAAGAAAAATCGGAGTATGAAGCTTTTGTAGCTGATGAAAACATAACTAAAGAAGTATATGATTTTGCTACAGAAAAAATGATAAATGCAATAAGAACAGAAGATAAACTTGAAAGAAAAGAAAATATGGATAATGTAAAGGAAGAAACAATAAATCATTTTGAAGAAATTTATCCTGATAATATTAAAGATGTTAAAGAAGCACTACAATCTATATTAAAAGAACAGGTAAGAAAAATGATAAGCGAAGATGGAATTCGTCCTGACAATAGAAAAACTGATGAAATCAGACCAATATCATGTGAAACAGGATTACTTCCTAGAACTCATGGTTCAGGCTTATTTACAAGAGGGCAAACTCAAGCATTAACTGTTGCAACCCTTGGAGCTGCTGGAGATGTTCAAGTTATTGATGGTTTAGGCGAGGAAGAATCAAAAAGATATATGCACCACTATAATTTCCCACCTTATAGTACAGGCGAAGCTAAATTTTTAAGAGGTCCTGGAAGAAGAGAAATAGGTCATGGTTCTTTAGCTGAAAGAGCTCTTGAAGTTGTTATACCTTCTGTAGATGATTTTCCATATACAATAAGGTTAGTATCTGAAGTTTTAAGCTCAAACGGTTCATCATCTCAAGCAAGTATTTGTGGTAGTACTCTTGCACTTTTAGATGCTGGCGTTCCTATAAAAGATAATGTAGCTGGTATTGCTATGGGACTTATAAAAGAAAATGATACTATAACTGTTTTAAGTGATATACAAGGAATGGAAGATTTCTTAGGAGATATGGATTTTAAAATAGCAGGAACAAAAGAAGGTATTACTGCAATTCAGATGGATATAAAAATAACAGGTATAAATAGAGAAGTATTAACTGAAGCTTTAAAAAAGGCAAAGGTTGGAAGATTATATATACTTGATAAAATGAATGAAGTAATTTCTGAACCTAAAAAAGAATTATCACCTTTTGCTCCAAGAATTCTTACAATGGAAGTAAATCCAGATAAGATTAGAGATATCATAGGACCTGGAGGGAAAATTATAAATAAAATTATAGATGAAACAGGAGTTAAAATTGATATTGAAGATAGTGGAAAGGTACTTATAGCTGCTGATGATATGGAAGCAGGTAATAATGCTATTAATATGATCAAAAATATTGTAAAAGAAGTAGAAAATGGAGAAATATATTTAGGAAAAGTAATTAAAATAATGCCTTTTGGTGCATTTGTAGAAATATTACCTGGAAAAGAAGGTTTAGTTCATATTTCTAATATAGCTAAAGAAAGAGTAGAAAAGGTTGAAGATGTATTATCTAAAGGAGATGAAGTATTAGTAAAGGTTACTAATATAGACAAGCAAGGAAGAATAAATCTTTCAAGAAAAGATGCTTTACCTCAAGAGGAAGAAAATTAAGACATAGAACTTACTAAAGTTTTATGTCTTTTTTCTTTTTATTGATTATATTTTAAATAATTATGAATATTAATATAATATGGAGGATGATGAAATTGAAAATATATTATATTAAATACAAAACAATTTATATTTCACTAATATTTATAATTATGTTATTATTTTTAACTTATTTTTATTTTAAATCTGATTCAATAGAAACGTTTAATAATAAAGATAATTTATATTATGAAGGAAATAATGATAAGGATGCTGTAGCATTTGCATGTAATGTAGACTGGGGAGAGGAATATATACCAGAGATGTTAAAATTATTTAAAGATAATGATATTAACATTACTTTCTTTGTAACAGGTAAGTGGGCCGAAAAAAATGAGATATTACTAAAAGAAATGTATGATTTAGGGCATGAAATAGGCAGTCATGGATATATGCATAGAAACTATGGTGATTTAAGCTATAATATGAATTTAGAAGAAATAAAAAAAGCAAATACTATAATTTCTAAAATGATAGGAAGAAAACCTTTATTATTTGCACCTCCATCAGGCAGTTTTAATGATGAAACCATAAAAGCTGCTAAAGAGGAAAATAATAAAACTATAATGTGGACTGTAGATACAATAGATTGGAGAGAAGATAGTACTAAAGATGTTATTGTAGAAAGAGTAATGTCAAAAGTTAAAAAAAATTCAATAGTACTTATGCACCCTAAAGAAGAAACTTTAAAATCACTACCTATTATTATAGACAAAATAAAAGATAAAAAATTATCTATTGAAACAGTATCTGATATATTGAAATAATACAGATACTTTAATATAATGATAATATAAAATTAATTTAGGAGAGAAATTTATTGTATAATAAAACAAATTTATCAAATGGGATTAGAGTAATAACAGAAAATATACCATATGTAAAATCTGCTTCAATTGGATTATGGATTGAATCTGGCTCACGCTATGAAAATGAAATTAATAATGGTACTTCACATTTCATAGAACATATGCTATTTAAAGGAACTTATAAAAGGAGTGCCAGAGATATAGCAGATCAAATTGATAGTGTTGGAGGCCAAATGAATGCCTTTACAAGCAAAGAATGTACATGTTTTTATATAAAAATATTAGATAATCATATAGATTTAGCTATTGATATCTTACAAGATATGTTATTTAATTCAAAATTCAATAAAGATGAAATTGAAAAAGAAAAAAATGTAGTTATTGAAGAAATTAATATGTATGAAGATGATCCTGAAGAGTTAGTACATGATTTATTGTCTAAAACTGTATTTCAAAATCATCCATTATCATTGCCTATATTAGGAAATAAAAATTCAGTAAAAAACTTGTCTAGAGAATCAATATTAAATTATTTTTATAATCACTATAGGCCAGAAAATATAGTGATTTCTGTAGTAGGTAATATAAAAGAAAATAATATTTTAAATACCTTAGAAAAAGCATTTGGAAAGTGGAATGTAAATGATAAAAAAAATTATAATAAAATAATAAAACCAATTATAAACAAAAATATTATAAGTAAATCAAAAGATACAGAACAAGCTCACTTATGTCTTGGTCTTGAAGGCATAAATCAATCTTCTAATCAAATATATTCTTTATTAGTTTTAAATAATATATTTGGTGGCAGTATGAGTTCTAGATTATTTCAAAAGGTAAGAGAAGATTTAGGGATAGTATATAATATTTACTCCTATCCTTCAACTTATAAGGATACAGGAATGTTTACTATATATGCGGGTTTAAATCCTAAAAATATAGTGGAACTATCCAAGATAGTTTTAAATGAAATAAAAGATATGAAAAAAAATATTTTTTCTGAAAATGAAATATATAAGTCTAAGGAGCAACTAAAAGGAAATTTCATTTTAGGTTTAGAAAATACATCAAGTAGAATGAGTTCTTATGGTAAATCCGAATTATTAAATGGCAAAATAGAAACTTCTAGTGAAATAATAAGTAATATAGATAGTGTCAATAAAAACACCATTAAAAGTTTAATGGATAATATGTTTGATATTAATAAAATAAATGTTGCATATGTTGGGAATTTAGAAAAAAACAAACGTATAAGAGATGATTTACAAGAAATATATAATAAATAAACTACCTAGGTAGTTTATTTATTATATATTTCTATCATAATTAACCTTATCATAATTGATAAACAAATATTTTAAAATATAAAACATACAATTAAATAGGAGGTGAAAAAATGGATATTTATGATATAGGACAAAATAAAAATGTAACTTTAAATGAATTAGGAGGAAAGGAAATAGTAAATTTAAATGATGGAGGAAGACTGGGAATTATAGCAGATTCAGATATTTTAATTGATGAAACTACTGGTAATATTGAAGCTTTACTAGTACCTGATGTTAGAAGTCAATTTAAATTTTTTGGAGAAAAGAAAGAGATAACTATACCTTGGAAAAGTATTAGAAAAATTGGACAGGATATGATAATTATAGAATTAAAATATTAATAAGTGGCTTACTGAATAAAGAAATCACTTTAAGATAAAAATATCATTATAATCGTTTGAAAGGATGATATAATGATGAATAAAAAAGAAAATAATGTTATAGATACAATTAAAAATTTAGGTATTACTAACATTCCCAAAAGTGAGGGTGATATTCACTTTACAACAATTATTGGTGAAATAGAAGGTCATAATATTTCACCACCACAAAAAAAATCTACTAAATATGAACATATTATTCCTCAACTTATTTCTGTACAAAGAAGTCCTGATATAAAAGGTCTATTAATTATATTAAACACTTTGGGAGGAGATGTAGAAGCAGGCCTTGCTATATCTGAAATGATAAAAAGCATAGATAAGCCTACAGTATCTTTAGTTTTAGGAGGTAGTCATAGTATAGGTATACCTCTTGCTACTTCTACAGACTATTCATTTATAACTCCTACAGCAACTATGACAGTTCATCCTATTAGGATGACAGGTCTCGTTATAGGTGTGCCTCAAACATTTCGATATTTACAAAAAATGCAAGAAAGAATATCACAATTCATATTAAGAACTAGTGATATGAATTGTGATGATTTGAAAAAGCTCATGTATGATACCGATGAAATAGCTAATGATGTTGGTACTATATTAGTGGGTGAGGAAGCAGTTAATTGTGGATTAATAAATGAAGTAGGAGGACTAAATTCTGCCATAAAAAAATTAGAATCATTAATTGTTGATAATATAAAAATAGAATAATAATATTAATTATGTTATAATTAATGACATAACTAAGGCTACTCCTTCTAGAAGGAGTAGCCTTCACATAGAGGTGAAGAAATGAGTGTAAAATCAAAAAAAAATAAAAAAAACAAAAAAACTACTAAAATAAACAAAGAAATTATAGGAATAATTATTATTTCTTTTTCAATATTATTATTATACAGTATGAATACCAAATCAACGGGCATAATTGCTAATTTAATTGGTGAAAAAACCTGGCAATTAATAGGCTCTGGCGGATACATATTCCCTTATATTATTATGCTTATAGGTATATTTTATTTGATAGACAAATTAAATATATATCAAACTCAAAAAAATATTATAATTCTTATTTCATTTTTAACTTTAATTACACTCTTTGATATAAGGTTCTTACCTACAATAGAAAATTTAAGTATTTCTGATAGAATAAATATCTCTATGGAAGCATCACTTTTATCATTTCATAGAAGTGGTGGAATTATTGGTGCAATATTAGCATTTTTATTTTTAAAATTATTTGGATCCATCGGGTCATATTTAATTTTATTCACTATTTTAATTGTATTATCATTAAGTATTACTAACATAAGTATAGTTGCATTAACAAGATTTATAATCAGTTTTATAAAGTTAATTATAGAAAAAGTAACTATATTTTACTATGATATTAAAAAAAATAAAAAAAATATAGAAACTAATAAAACAAATAAAATAAAATTAAAGCCTAATAAAGATATTAAAAAAAACAAGCAAGAAAAAAATCAATCTATTGAAAATAAGATAAAAATATTAGACTATACTAAAAATGAATATAAATCTGAAAACAATACTCATAAAATTACTTTAGAAAAAGAAGTGGAAAAAGATAATAATAAAGAAGAAAAAATAATAAGTAATAATATAAATGAATTAGATTTTATAGATGGAGAATATGATAATTATAAATTCCCATCCTTAGAGGTTCTTAAAAAGAGTGATATTATAAAAGATAAAAAAGAAAATAAAGTTATTTTAAATAATGCTAAAAAATTAGAGAACATATTGAAGAATTTTGGAATTGAAGCTGAAGTAACTCAGATAAGTAGAGGACCTACTATTACAAGATATGAATTACAACCTGCTCCTGGTATAAAGGTAAGTAGGATAGTTAATCTATCAGATGATATAGCACTAGGACTTGCATCATCTGATATTAGAATAGAAGCTCCTATACCTGGAAAAGCTGCAATAGGGATAGAAGTTCCAAATATTGATAAATCTAATGTGAATTTGAGAGAAGTTTTAGAATCAAAAGAATATCTAGATATGAAAAGCAAATTATCTTTTGCACTAGGTAAGGACATAGCTGGTAAACCAATGGTTGCAAATATTGAAAAAATGCCTCATTTACTTATAGCAGGTGCTACAGGATCTGGTAAATCTGTATGTATAAATACTCTTATTACTAGTATTTTATATAAATCGAAACCTGATGAAGTAAAATTACTTATGATTGATCCAAAAGTTGTTGAATTAAGTATATATAATGGTATTCCTCATCTACTTATACCTGTAGTTACAGATCCTAAGAAAGCTTCATTTGCTTTAAATTGGGCAGTAGCAGAAATGAATAAAAGATATAATTTATTTGCAGAAAATAGTGTAAGGGATATAAAAAGCTATAATAATAAAGCTATAGATAATGAAGAAATCAATAAATTACCTCAAATAGTGGTAATAATTGATGAACTTGCAGATTTAATGATGGTTGCACCTGGAGAAGTGGAAGATAGTATATGTCGATTAGCACAAATGGCAAGGGCAGCTGGAATTCATTTGATAGTAGCTACTCAAAGACCTTCAGTAGATATAATAACAGGTACTATAAAAGCTAATATTCCTTCTAGAATTTCTTTTGCAGTATCTTCTCAGGCTGATTCAAGAACTATATTAGATATGGGAGGTGCGGAAAAATTATTAGGTAAGGGAGATATGCTTTTTTATCCTGTAGGTTCTTCTAAGCCTAAAAGATTACAGGGAGCATATATAGATGAAAAAGAGGTTGAAAATATAGTAAGTTTCTTAAAAAAAGAAAATGAAGTTCAATATAAGGAAGAAATAATCGATAATATTGAAAAAGATGTCAATACTGTATTTGAAGACACTGATGAACTATTACCATCTGCAATAGATTTAGTTGTTAATGAAGGACAGGCTTCGATTTCTTATTTACAGAGAAAATTAAAAATAGGATATTCTAGGGCTGCTAGAATTGTAGATGAAATGGAGGAAAGAGGTATAGTTGGACCTCATGAAGGTAGTAAACCAAGAAAAGTATTAGTTACAAAAGAAGAAATTGAAAGTTAATATTTAAAGTGGGTGTTAAAGTGATAAAAAGAATTAACTATGAAGAAAGTAGAAATATTAAAGATGTTGTGTATATAGATGTAAGAAGTCCAAAAGAATATAATGAAGATACTATACCAAATTCCATAAATATCCCTCTATTTAATAATGAAGAAAGAGAAAAAATAGGATATACTTATACTCAAATAAATAAAGATGAAGCTTACAGAATGGGCTTAGAGCATGCTTCACATAAATTAGTACAATATTATGATATAATAAAAGAAATTACTAATTCAAATAAAAATGTAGTCTTATTTTGTTATAGAGGAGGTATGAGAAGTAGCTCTATTGCACAGGTATTAAATATTATGAATATGCCTATATATATTATACATGGAGGATATAAGGAATATAGAAATTTTGTTATTAATAATTTAGAGAAATATGGGAATAAATTTAATTTTATAGTTTTACATGGCTATACAGGTGTGGGTAAAACAAAAGCTTTGGTGTCATTAGAATCCAATGGTTTTGACGTTTTAGATTTAGAAAATATAGCTCAAAATAGCGGATCAGTTTTTGGAAATATATTTTTTACAAATAAATCAAGTAATCAAAAAAAATTCGAATCTTTATTATTAGATAAATTTATAAACTTCAAAAATAAACTTATTTTTGTTGAAAGTGAAAGTAAAAGAATAGGCAATTCTATTATGCCAGATTTCTTATATCAAAATATTCAAAATGGATATCATATTTTAATGGAGACAAACATAGAAAATAGGGTTGAAATAATAGGATATGATTATTTAAACAATAAGGAAAATAATACTGAAGCTGTTATAGATGCAATAAGACATTTAAAAAAGCGCTTAGGCAATGAAACTATTTCAAAGCTTGAAAATGAATTTATAAATGGTAATTATAAATATGTTATTAAAGAATTGATGATAAATTATTATGATCCATTATATGATTATTCAATAAAAAAAGTAAAAGAATATGATAGTGTAGTTTATTATGAAGATATCAATACTCTAGTAAAAGAATTAATAAAATTTAAAAGTAATATTGAAAAGAGGTAAAGTAAATGAAGGTTAAAATAACAGTGGTTTCCCTAGGTTGTTCTAAAAATCTAGTGGATTCAGAACTAATGATGGGACTATTAGATAAAGAAGGATACAAGATTATAGATACATTAGATGATGCCAATATAATCATTATAAATACTTGTGGATTTATTGAATCAGCAAAGGAAGAGTCTATAGATACAATATTAGAAATGGCAGAGTACAAAAAACATGGTAACTGCAATATGTTGATTGTGGCTGGATGTTTAGGTGAAAGATATAAAGATTTACTAATTAAAGAAATACCAGAAATTGATGCATTAATAGGTACTGGAAATATAAGAGATATTGCACAAGTAATAAAAAGTTATGATAATGAGAAAATAGTAAGATTCGGAAATATTAATGATGAATATTTAGAAGAAAATAAAAGAATACCTTTAGAGCCTGGAGTAACATCATATATAAAAATTTCAGAAGGCTGCGACAACTTTTGTACTTATTGTATAATTCCTAAGTTAAGAGGAAACTACAGAAGTAGAAAAATAGATTCTATTGTAAATGAAGCTAAAGAATTGGTTAAAAGAGGAACTAGAGAAATAATTTTAATTGCACAAGATACTTCTAAATATGGTATAGATTTATATGGTGAATACAAGTTAAATGAATTACTAGATAAATTAAATGATATTGATGAATTAAAATGGATAAGAATACTATATATGTATCCAGAAACTTTCTCACAATCTTTAATTAAATCTATAAAAGATAATAATAAAGTATTAAATTATGTAGATATCCCAATACAACATATTAGTAATAAAATATTAAAAAGAATGAATAGGGATACAAATAAAGAGTCTATAATAGAGCTTATAAATAATTTAAGAAAACAAATGCCAAATATTATAATAAGAACCACTTTGATAGTAGGATTTCCTGGTGAAACAGAAGAAGATTTTAATGAATTGTATGATTTTGTAAAGTCCACAAGATTTGATAGATTGGGAGCATTTACTTATTCTAAAGAAGAAGATACTCCTGCAAGTAATTTTGAAAATCAAATTGATGAAAATATAAAGGAAGAAAGAAGAAATAAATTAATGGAATTACAACTTGATATATCTGAAGATATACTAAGTAAAAAAATAAATAAAGAATATGAAGTTTTAATTGAAGAAGAAGTAGAAGATAATATCTATATGGGAAGATCATACATGGATTCTCCTGAAATAGATGGATGTGTTTATATAGATTCTAAGAAAAATTTAAATATAGGTGATTTTATAAATGCAAAAATAATTGAATCATACGAATATGATTTGAAAGGAGAAGTCATAGATGAATTTACCAAATAAACTTACACTTTTTAGGATTTTTCTTGTTCCAATTTTTATGTTGTTTTTGCTTGTAGATGGAATACCTTATGGAAAAATCATAGCTGCCATTGTATTTATTGTAGCTGCTTTAACTGATATGTTAGATGGGCATATTGCAAGGAGTAGAAATTTAATTACTAAGTTTGGAAAATTTATGGATCCATTGGCAGATAAGCTTTTAGTTTCTTCTGCATTAATATCATTAACAGAGTTGGGCATTATTCCTGCATGGATGGTAGTAGTTATTATTGCTAGGGAATTTGCTATAACAGGACTTAGAGTACTTGGTGCATCTGAAGGTATTACAATAGCAGCTAGCAAATGGGGCAAAATAAAAACAATTACCCAATTAGTTGCTATAATAAGCATATTGCTTAATAATTTCCCATTTAATTATATAGGATTTCCTTTTGATAGAATTATGCTATATTTAGCTGTAATATTTACTATTATTTCAGGTGTAGATTATATATATAAAAATATTGAATTATTAAAAGTTCAAAATTAGTAGGAGGAATTTATGAAAGCTATAGTTATAAATATAGGTGATGAGATACTGGATGGAGATATACTCAATACTAATAGTATGTATATCTCTAAGGAGCTTAAAAATATAAATATTACAGTTGAAAAAATATATGTAATTAAAGATGAAATAAATTCAATTATAAAAACAACCAAGTCCTCATTACAAGAAGCTGATATAATAATCTTCACTGGGGGACTTGGCCCTACTGATGATGATATGACTAGAGAAGGGGTATCAAAAGCCTTAGGTTATGATATATATCTAGATGATGAGTTATTAATTAGCCTTGAAGAGTTATTTAAAAAAAGTAATTTTAAAATGACAAAGAATAATATAAAACAAGCTTATAGGATTAAAAATTCTACTATTATAAAAAATAAGAATGGAACGGCTCCTGGAATGTTTTTGAATAAAGATAATAAAATGATTTTTTTGCTTCCTGGGCCACCTAAAGAATTAAAGCCTATGTTTGATGAAGTTATTAATAATTATTTATATAATATTTCAAATACACACACCTATACTAAGGTTATTAAAACTATTGGAATAGGTGAATCTCAATTAGAAGAAAAAATCAAACCATTTTTTAATGATAATATTAAAATAGGAATGTATGCACATAATGCTACAGTAGATATAAAAGTATCTTCTTCTAATAAAAGCTTAGATAAGTCTAAAGAATATGTATTTCAATTTATAAATTCAATTTCTATAAAAAATTTTATATGGGGATATGATAATGATAAGTTAGAAAATATTGTCTTGAATTTACTTAAAAAGCATAATTTAAAGATAGGATTTGCTGAATCATTGACTGGAGGATTAATAAGCAGTAATTTCACTAAACTTTCTGGTGTGTCTGAAGTATTTCCATTAAGTTTAGTAACTTATAGTAATGATTCAAAAATAAACTTTTTAAATGTTGAAAAAGAAGATTTAAATCGATTTGGAGCTGTTAGTAAGGAAGTTGCTATTCAAATGTCAAAAGGATTAATAAACAAATATAATTTAGATATAGCTTTAGCTGTAACTGGAATTGCAGGTCCTACAGGTGATACTAAAGATAAGCCTATTGGACTCGTATATATAGCTATAGCTGGTAAGGAAAATTATATTTATAAAAAATTCATTTTTAAAGGTGATAGAAATACTGTACAAAATAAAACATCACTTAACTCTTTTAATGAATTAAGAAAATTTATTTTAAAATTTTATCAATAATATTTGACTAATTTAAATTATTGATATATAATCTATTTAGAACGTTTGTTCGGAAATTTGAAAGGTAGGTGAACCAGTCTTACTGGGAATATATGAGTGAAAAAAAGAAAGCCCTAGAGATGGCAATTAATCAGATTGAAAAGCAATTTGGAAAAGGTTCTATAATGATGTTAGGTGAAGAATCAAAAGTTAATGTAGAATCTATTTCTACTGGTTCTTTAGAATTAGATATAGCATTAGGTATAGGAGGACTTCCTAAAGGTAGAGTTATAGAAATATTTGGCCCTGAATCTTCAGGTAAAACTACTGTGGCATTACATGCAGTAGCTGAAGCACAAAAAGCAGGCGGTTCTGCAGCATTTATTGATGCTGAACATGCACTTGATCCTCAATATGCAAGAAAATTAGGAGTAGATGTAGATAATTTAATTGTATCTCAACCAGATACAGGAGAACAAGCACTAGAAATTGCTGAAGCTTTGGTAAGAAGTGGAGCTATAGATATCGTAGTTGTAGATTCAGTTGCTGCATTAGTTCCAAAGGCAGAAATTGAAGGTGAAATGGGACAATCACATGTAGGTCTTCAAGCAAGACTTATGTCACAAGCTCTTAGAAAGCTTGCAGGTGCTATAAAAAAATCTAATACAATTACTATATTTATAAACCAACTAAGAGAAAAAGTAGGAGTTATGTTTGGAAATCCTGAAACTACACCAGGAGGTAGAGCTCTTAAATTTTATTCTTCTGTTAGATTAGATGTTAGAAGAATAGAAACATTAAAACAAGGGGATAATATGATAGGAAATAGAACAAGAGTAAAAGTTGTAAAAAACAAAGTAGCTCCCCCATTTAAAAAAGCTGAATTTGATATAATGTATGGTGAAGGTATATCTAAAGAAGGTAATGTTTTAGATGTTGCAGTAACTGCTGATGTAGTTAATAAAGCTGGTTCTTGGTATAGTTATGGTGATCAAAGATTAGGACAAGGAAGAGAAAATGCAAAAGATTATCTTAAGGAAAACCCTGAAACTGCAAATGAAATTGAATTAAAAGTTAGGAAACATTTTGGATTAATAAAAGACGAAGAAAATGTTAATGATGTTAATAAAGATAATAAGGATAATGATAAAGAAAATGATAAAAAAGACTCCAAAAAATAAGACTTCTTCGGAAGTCTTTTTTATACTTAATATGATATAATAATAATTAGGAAAAATGAGGTGATAATTTGAGAATTCTTTATTTTACAGACACTCATATAAGAGGCACAACTCCTAAAAATAGAAAAGATAATATTTTAGAGACATTAGAAAATAAATTTAATGAATTAGTTCAACTTGTTAAAGAAAAAAATATTGACTTTGTATTACATGGAGGAGATTTATTTGATAGACCTGATATTTCTCCATCCATTGTAAGAAAGTTTGCTATGATATTAAATAAAATCAGTGTGCCTATATATATGATAGCTGGAAATCATGATATTTATGGTCATAATCCTAATACTTTACCTAGAACTATGTTAGGTTTATTTGATGGTATAGGAATTTTACAGCTTATAGGTGAAGATAATACTATTCTATTAGAAAAAGATGATATTAAGGTTCAACTTACCGGAAGTCCTTATAAGTATGGTATAGATTCAAGCAATGATAAATCATTATATTTATTGGAAGATAAAGATGAAAATGTAGATTATGCTATCCATCTTACTCATGGTATGCTTTTAGATAAACCATTTATAAAGGGTGTTCCCCATACTATAATAGATGACATATTAGATACTAAAGCAGATATCACTTTAGCTGGCCATTATCATTCCGGTTTTGGCATTAAGGAATATGAAGGTAAGTACTTTATAAATCCAGGAAGTTTCATAAGAATAACTAATAGTATCAAAGAAATAAATAGAATGCCTAGGGTTTTAATAATAGATTTAAATAAAGAAATTAATTTTGAATTTTATTATTTAAAATCAGCTCATAAAGGTGAAGATGTATTAGATAGAACTGTTATTGAAAACAATATTTTTAGAAGTGAAAAAATAGTTCAATTTAAACAATCTGTTGATTCTTCTCAGGATTTTAATAAATTGGATATAAATCATATATTAAATAATTTAATTAATACTGAAAATATAGATGACAATATAAAGGAAGAAGCAGTAAAAAGAATTGAATATGCTCAAATAGAGATAGGCGGAGAAGATGATTAAATGAAATACATAACAAATGTAGAAATTAATAATTTTCAATCACACAAAAATACTAACATTGATTTTGTAAATGGTTTGAATGTTATAGTTGGACCTTCTGATCAAGGTAAAACTGCTATAATAAGAGCTATAAAGTGGGTCTTATATAATGATCCAATGGGTACATTTTTCATTAGACATAAAGAAAAAGAAGCATCTGTAATACTTACATTTAATACGGGTGAAAAAGTACAACGTTTAAGATCAAATACTAAAAACCTTTATATATATATAGATAAAGATAATAATGAAGAAATATATGAAGGCTTTGGTCATAATGTACCTGTAGATATAATAGAAAAAATCAATATAAGAAAGATTTTTTTAGATAGTAAAGAGTCAAATTCTATAAATATTGGTGAACAATTAGAAGGACCTTTTTTGCTATCTGAAAAAAATTCTACTAGAGCAAATGCTATTGGTAGATTGGTTGGTGTTCATGTAGTAGATAAAGCTGTACAAAACACTATGAAAGATATTAGAAATCTTAATAGTTCTAATAAGTCTTTAATTGAAGATATAGATTTGTTAGAAACTAAATTAAAGGACTATTCTTATTTGGATGATTTAGAAGCTACAATTATTCAATTAGAAACTTTACAAGATATAATATCTTATAAAGAAAATCTTTTGAAAATATTAATAGATATTCAAAAAAAATATAATGAAAATGATAAATTGTTAATTTATTATAAGGATATATATTCTAAACTTTTAAACTTAGAAACTATAAATAATATAAGTCTAGAAATAGAAAATAAAACTTCTAATAGGAATATTCTTGTAAAATCAAGATCTAAAATTAGTAATATAAATCAAGATATAAATGAAAATCAATATATTATTAGTAATACAAAAAATATAAATTTATCAACAGAAATATCAAATGACTTAGAGGAAAAAATATATAAATATAAAAATTTGATATATAAAAATAAAAAATATAAAGATAATTCAAATATTATAAAAAACACAAATATGATAAAAGATTCTTTTAAATATAATGATGACTTAAAAATTATATTTGATAAATTAATTAATAAAAATAATGAATTAGATAGATTAAGGAAATTAAAATCAAATTATACTAATATTAAAAAAAGTATATCTAAAGGTAAAGATTATATTAATAAATTTAAATATATTGATGATGTCAATATATTATATGAAAAGATAAATATAGATAAAGATAAATATTTAAATTTAAATATTTATCTTAAAAAAATAAATCAAAATAATAATAATATAAATGAACTTAATAATAAAATAAGAAATGAAAAGTCTGTTATTATTGAGTTATTAAATGATTATAAAAGTCTTCTTAAAAAAATTGAAAGATGTCCTCTTTGTTTTAATTCAATTGATAATGAAGATATGAATCGTATAATAAAAAATTTAAGTGAATAAGGAGTATGCAATATGAATAACCATGAAAAGCAATTATCGGATTTAAAAAACAATTTAGAAAGAGCTAAAAATTTAAAATATAAAGCAGAAGCAAGGCTTGAAAATTTAAATAAGCAACAAGAAGAATTAATTTTAGAATTAAAAGAATTAAATGTAGATCCTAATGATTTGGATTCAGAAATCAATAATTTAGAAAAGGAAATTAACGAACTTTTTGAAAAGGCTAATGCTTTATTACCAATGGATATATTAAATTCTAAACTTAAAGAATAGGATATGATATTATGGATTTAAAGATAGAAAATATAAAATTAAATGATAATATAAAAAATTTAAGAGATATTTATTCTTCAGAAAAAGGTAAAAGAGATGTAATAAATGAAGATTTAAAACTTAAAAAAGAAAAAATAAAAAAAATAAGTGAAGAATTAAATATTTTAGATAAAACTAATATATTACTTCAAAAGACTAGTGAGTATGCTAGAGAACAATCTAAGTATCAAATAGAAAGTTTGGTTACTAATTGTCTTCAATTTGTATTTGATGAAAACATAGAGTTTAAAATAGAGATTACTGAAGCTTATGGTAAACCTAATGCTGAGTTTTTTGTTATCACAAATGGAGTAGAAACTATAAAAACTAAACCAGAGGATTCAAGAGGTGGGGGAGTTATAGATATAATCTCATTAGCTCTTAGGATTTCATTTTTGCAAATTCATAAGCCTGAGGTTTTTGGTCCTTTAATATTAGATGAACCTGCAAAGCATGTAAGTGAAGATTTTATTTTTAATGTTTCTGAATTTTTAAAGCAAGTTTCTGAAATGTTTAATCGTCAAATAATAATGGTAACACACAATAATCATTTAGCATCTATTGCTGATATAGCATATAGAGTAGAGCTTCAAGGAATTACTAGTAAGGTTAGTCCTGTAGAGAATTAATTGAAAGTTATTCTCAATTAATTTATATCAGCTTGACATATATATAAAAAAATAATAAAATGAATATGGGTAATAAAATCAATATTTGATTTATTTTGATAACTAATTAATGAAATTGTATCGAAACTTGAAAAATTAATAGTAAAAAGGAGGTGCTTCCAATTTTAGAAGGGATAATCCCAGTAATTATAGCTTTTATAGCACTTATTATAGGTGTTTTTATTGGTATATATATACGTAAAGTAATTGCTGAAGGAAAAATTAGAACTGCTGAAGAAGAAGCTAAGAAAATTATTGAAGAAGGTTTAAAAACAGCTGATACAGCTAAGAAAGAATATCTTATTGAAGGTAAAGAAGAAATTCATAAGATGAGAAATGAGATAGAGAAAGAGAATAGAGAAAGAAGAAATGAAATACAACGCCATGAAAAAAGATTAATTCACAAAGAAGAGGTATTAGATAAGAAAAGTGATTCATTAGAAAAGAAAGAAGAGTTTTTTAATAAAAAATTAAAAAACATAGAAGAAAAAGAAAAGGAAACAAATGAAATTTATGATAAACAAATTCATGAGTTAGAAAGAATTTCAGGTTTAACTACTGATCAAGCTAAGGATATACTTTTAAGCGATATAAGAAAAGAAATTAGTCATGAAGCTGCAATCATGATAAAGGAAATTGAGAATAAAGCAAAAGAAGAGGCAGATAAGAAATCAAGAGAAATTTTATCATATGCTATACAAAAGTGCTCTGCTGATCATGTTGCTGAAACTACAGTATCTGTTGTTAATTTACCTAGTGATGATATGAAAGGTAGAATTATTGGTAGAGAAGGTAGAAATATAAGAACTCTTGAAACTTTAACTGGAATAGATCTTATAATAGATGATACGCCAGAGGCTGTCATATTATCAGGATTCGATCCTATTAGAAGAGAAGTGGCTAGAATAGCTTTAGAAAAATTAATATCTGATGGAAGAATTCATCCTGCGAGAATAGAAGAAATGGTTGAAAAAGCAAAAAAAGAAGTGGACAACCATATCAAAGAAGTAGGAGAACAAGCTACTTTTGATACAGGAATACATGGACTTCATCCGGAAATCATTAGATTACTTGGTAGACTTAAATATAGAACTAGTTATGGACAAAATGTATTAAAACATGCTGTAGAAGTATCACATTTAGCTGGCATAATGGCAGCAGAAATAGGTGCAGATGTTAAAGTTGCCAAAAGAGCAGGATTACTTCATGATATAGGTAAGGCTGTAGATCATGAAATAGAAGGTCCTCATGTAGCTATAGGTGTTGATATATTAAAGAGATTTAAAGAAAATAAAGATGTTATTCATGCAGTTGAAGCACATCATGATGATGTTGAAGCTTCTAGTGTGGAAGCAATATTAATACAAGCAGCTGATGCAATATCAGCAGCTAGACCAGGTGCTAGAAGAGAAACATTAGAATCTTATATTAAAAGATTAGAAAAATTAGAAGAGATTGCGAATTCTTTTGAAGGTGTAGAAAAATCATTTGCAATTCAAGCTGGTAGAGAAATAAGAATAATTGTAGATTCAAATCTAGTAAGTGATTTAGATATAGTTCATATAGCACGTGATATAGTAAAAAGAGTTGAAACAGAATTAGATTATCCAGGACAAATAAAAGTAAATGTTATGAGAGAATCTAGAGCAATAGATTATGCTAAATAAGGAAGGGGAAACCCTTCTTTTTTTATTGTTACAAAATCAATGTTGTAAGTTCCCTTATATAAAGGTATACTAATAATAGATATATAAGCGGGGTGATAAAGTGAAGATTGCTGATTTACATATACATACTACAGAATCAGATGGAAAGTTAACTCCCAGTCAAGTAATTGATGAAGCTATAAAAAATGATGTTAAATTAATTTCTATAACAGATCATGATACGGTAGCAGGTATAGAGGAAGCTATTAATAGAAGTAAGCTTTATGATAATATGAAGGTTATACCCGGAATAGAATTTAGCTCAATATATAAAGATAAAGAGGTTCATTTATTAGGTTATTTTATAGATTATAAAAATATTAAATTAATCAATCTAACAAATCAAATAAAAACTTACAGATTTGAAAGAGCTAAAAAGATTATAAGAAAATTAAATAATTTAGATATAGATATCACTATGAAAGAAATATTAGAAGAATCAAAGGGTGAAAATATTGGGAGACCACATATAGCAAGAGTTATGATTGAAAAAGGTTATATAAAGACTATAAATGAAGCATTTGATAATTATATTGGAAAAAACCAAAAAGCTTTTGTTGAAAGATACAAACTAACCATTGATGAAGCTATAGATATTATTCATGAGTGCAATGGTATAGCAGTACTTGCTCATCCTATATTATTAAAAGCACCCCTTAATGAACTCTTAGATAATTTCAATATAGATGGTATAGAAGTATATCACTCAAAACATGAAAAAAATAATTCTAAATCATATAGAAAAATTGCTAAAAAATATAATTTATATATTACTGGAGGTTCTGATTTCCATCATTTCAATAATTCTAGTGGTATAACTATAGGTAGTAGTTCTATAGATATAAAGTCAATGGAAGAATTATTATCTAAATATAATTGTTAAGGAGATTTTAATATGGCTAATACAAGAAATAGACAATTTCCATCTAAACTAAGTACTACTCAATTTGTTAAATTATATATACTACATTTATTAAATGAAAAAAGTTATTATGGAAATGAAATAATTGATGAAATAAAAGAAAGATTGAAAAAAAATTGGGAGCCTTCTCCAGGAATGATTTATCCAATGCTTAGACAATTAGAGGAAAAACAATACATAAGTGGATGGTGGGAGGAACCCGATAAACGTTCTATAAGACATTATCGTATAACAAATGAAGGGTATAAGCATTATAATGATATAAAATTATTATATAGAGATAGCTTGATAGATTCTTTAACTATAATCAATTCAGCACTTAAAGATATATACAATGAAAGTTAAGCTTTATTAATAATTTATTATATAGAAGGATTTTATAGATATATATAGAATAAAGTATAAGAAGCATAATTATCAAATATAATGGAGGGTTATTAATGAATTTTAAATTATCAAGAAAGATTTCATCTATATCACCATCTGTAACTTTGGAAATAACAGCAAAAGCAAAACAGATGAAATCTGATGGAATTGATGTTATTGGTTTTGGAGCAGGGGAGCCTGATTTTAAAACACCAAAAAATATTAGAGAAGCTGGTATCAATGCAATAAAAGAAGGTAAAACTGGTTATACGGCAGCATCAGGAATAATGGAATTAAAAAATGCAATATGTAATAAATTAAAAAGAGATAATAATCTTGAATATTCTTCTAAAAATATTATTATCTCTGATGGCGCAAAACATTCATTGTTTAATGCATTGTTAGCTATACTTAATCCAGGAGATGAAGTTATTATACCAGTTCCGTATTGGGTTAGTTATCCTGAATTAGTTAAGTTAGCAGATGGAACTCCTGTAGAAGTTAAAACTCCAGAAAATAATGGATTTAAATATAGTATAGATGATTTAAATAGCGCTCTTAGCGATAAAACAAAGGCTATAATTCTAAACAGTCCAAGTAATCCTACGGGTACAATATACACTAAATCTGAATTAGAAGATATAGCAAAATGGGCAGTAGAAAATGAAATATTTGTTATTTCTGATGAAATATATGAAAAATTAGTTTATGATGATAATAAGCATATTAGTATAGCTGAATTAAATGATCAAATTAAAACTCAAACTATAGTTATAAATGGTATGTCTAAAGCATACGCTATGACAGGTTGGAGAATAGGATATACAGCAGCTCATGAAGATATTATAAAACTGATGAGTAATCTACAAAGCCATTCAACTTCAAATCCACCTTCAATGAGTCAATATGCAAGTGTAGAGGGTTTAAATGGTAATGAAGAAGCTATTAATGAAATGATTAAGCATTTTATAGAAAGAAGAAATTATATGGTAGATAAAATTAATTCCATTGAATACTTAACTTGTAAAAAACCTAAAGGTGCTTTTTATGTTATGGCTAATATAAGAGATTTAAAAGGTAAAACAGTTAAAGGAAAAGTTATAGAAAGTTCTATGGACTTAGTAAATTTATTATTAGAAGAAGCTCATGTTGCTGTTGTACCTGGAATTGCTTTTGGAGATGATGATTATATTAGACTTTCTTATGCAACTTCATTAGATAATATAAAAGAAGGTTTGAAAAGAATAGAAGAATATATAAAATAAAATATAAGAAGTAAAATGGTTTACATAATTAAATTATGTAAACCATTTCTTTATTTATTGTAATTTGTTTTATATAAAAGAAGTTTCATGGGATAGAAATAGTTATAAGATTGTTAGTTTTTATCATATTTAATATAAGTTGTTTAAAGGGGTCTTACAGATAAAATTACGTCGTAATATGTAATTATATGCAAAGAGTCTTTTAAATAGCTTAAAATTGATTTTAAAAGGTCGAATTATAGGAAGTATCACTAAATGTCGAATTATATTTTAATAAATAATTATAATCCGACATTTGATTTTAAATTGTCGAAAGAAGGCAAGAGTAGATAAAAAGACTAAAACATTACTAAAAAAAGAATAAAATCCTATTTTTAATGTCACAAAATGATAATTTTGTGACATTAGAGTTAAAATATGATATAATTAAGGTATAATTT
>NZ_JBQCYD010000003.1:0-92040 GCF_052088025.1 Senegalia sp. (in: firmicutes)
ACTCTAGTTCTTCTTTCTCTTATATCCATATTTTCCTCCTTGTTTAGGAAATATTAAAAATTTCATTATTATCTAAGTTGTAGAATATCATATAATCATATATAAGTAAATAAAAAGCGACAAAGTCGCTTTTTATTGAAAGATATCTACTATTTGATTTTTAATATTGTAAATGATTTCTGATAAATTAATATTGTATTTATTACCAAATAATTCAATTACATGAGTAGATTTTTCATATTCATAATTAAAAACTGAAGTATTAGATAAATTAAAATAATTATACAAACTATCATTTACAATACTAATAGCAATAAATAAAAAAGCTATAAGTAATAAAAAAACCAAATATTTTTTTAAACCTTTTCTTTTTTGTTTCTTTTGTTCTAAGTATCTATTAAGTCTACTTTCCATATTTTATCACCATTAATAATTATGGACAGCTATTTGAATTTTATACTTTATTTTAATCTTCCAAATCTATCATTAAAAGGATAATATCTAAAAAATGCCTTGCCTGTTATCTCATCTATGTTTACAGTTCCAAAATATCTACTATCTTTACTAGCATTTTTATGTCTATTATCTCCTAGTACAAAAACTTCTTCCTTACCTATTTCTATTTCTAATTCTTCATTAGTATAAACATCTTCATCTATATATTCTTCTTTTAATTTTTCACCATTTAAATATACAAATCCATCTTTAATTTCTACAATGTCTCCTTCTACACCTATTACTCTTTTTATATAATCTTTATTTCTTTCATCAGGAGCATGTAATACTACAATATCTCCTCTGTCTGGTTCACCTATTAAATATAAAACTTTATTTGTAAATAATCTGTCCTTTTCATGTAGTGTAGGATACATGGAATTTCCTAAAACATAAGTGGTATTGAATATGAATGTTTTTATTATTATAGCAATAACTACAGCAAATAAAATGCTTTTTATCCATTCAAAAGCTTCGTTCCTAACCTTTTCTTTTTTATCTTGTGACACAAAAACACCTCCGATTAAACTAATAGTATTATAACATTTTTAGGAAAAAAAAAGAAGGGTATCAATTTACTATACCCTTTAGTGCTACATCTAATATTTCTGCTATATAATTTGCAGTCATTTTTGTTTCATCAAGTGTATTTACATTAGATCCTATCTCTATAAGCAAACTATAATCACTCATATATTGATTGAATTTTCCATAAGGTTTTATTATAGGTTTCAGGCATAATCCTGGATACATCATATCTGATACAGATTTTACATAATTAGAAAACTGTATCAATTTATCTTTATTTGGGTTGTCATTTCCAACTACAAATTTAAAGGTTCCAACACGCTTGCCATCTATCTCTACTACACTTTCTTTTTTCATGCGATTATAATAAGAGGCACCAGGAGATACTCCATCTCTATGTAAATCCATTAATATTTTTAAATTTTTTCCATTTGATAATTCTGTTTCTAGAGTTTTTCTTGCTCTAGAATAGGAAGCGTTATAATTTGGTGAATCATGCATTGTTTGTACATGCTTTACTGCATGACCTTTTTCTATTTCTACTCCTGAAATTTCTTTATCTTTTCCCTCAGTATATATTTCCCTAGCTTCTATGGCTAAATCTGTACGTGCACTAAACATATCTATCACTCCATTTCAATTTTTTCATATATATAATATACTTCCTAAGTGAATGAAAAAATATTCTTATGCCTTTAAATTTTATATATTCCATATTTTCTCTTGTAATAGAAGTTTTTTTGTGGTAAAATAGCTTTTGTTAACGTATTTTGAAGGGGGTGAAAACCTAATGGCAAATATTAAATCCGCTAAGAAAAGAATTAAGGTTATTGAAAGTAAAACATTGGTTAATAAAAAAAGAAAATCTCAAATAAAGACATACATCAAAAAGTTTGAAACTGCTTTAGATAATAATAATATAGATGAAGCAAAAGAATTATTTAAAACAATAGAAAAGAAACTTGACAGAGCTGCAGTTAAAAACACTATGCATAAAAATAAAGCTAGCAGAAAAGTAAGTCAATTATCTAAAAAATTAAATATAGCTAAATAATATAAAACTTCGGGGAATATTAAATACCCGAAGTTTTTATTGTTTCATATTCATTATAAGCATCTCTACTCCAAGAATCTGCTCTATTTTACCTTTTTTAATATCCCTATCTGTTAGTATGCATTGCTCTAAGGTGTTTTTCAGTTCAATTATAGAGAAATTTTTACTTTGATTTATTGTTTTTCTAGCCACAAAATTTGGGACTTTCATCTTTTTAGCTAGTTCTCCTATGCTATAACCCTTAGCTTCTAATATCCTTGACATTAATAATAGTCTAAACTGTCTTGTTATCATATGAATGATTAAACCACATGGCTCATTATTTAAAATCATTGTATTGAAAACAGATATTGCTTTATCAAATCTCATTTCACCTAACATATCAACTAATTCAAAAATATTTGCTTGTAAGGATTTTATAAGTACTTTTTCTATTGTCTTTTCTTCTACCTTTTCATTTTGCCCTATATAATTTATGATTTTTTGAATTTCATTTTTTAAATCATATAATGTAATTTCATTATTATTATTTAAGTAGCCAGTTAAATCTATAATTTTATCTATACTAGATTCATCTATAATTTTATTTTTACTTTTAAATTCTTTTTTAATCCATCTTTCTAGTTCTGATCCCTTAATTTTTGAAAATTCTATAGTTCCATTGTTTTTCTTTATAGTCTTAAATACTTTTTTTCTTTTATCTATAGATTCAGATGTTAAAACAAAAATTAAAATTGTAGAATTGCTAGGCTTTTCTATATAATGTGATATTTCTTCTATATCTTCTGCTTTTGCTTTATTTGAAAACCATAAGGGATTATTTACTACAACTATTTTTTTGTCTGACATAAAGGGTAATGTTTCAGCTGCATTACTTACCTCATTTGCATCTACTTGCTTGCCATCAATAGATATGAAATTCAATGTTTCAAAACTTGGCTTTATATATTTTTCTTTTATTGTTTGTATACAAAAATCTATCAAATATGTTTCTTCCCCATAAAAAAGGTAGACATTCTTTAAGCTATTATTTTTTATATCATTTAAAATTTCTTTATATCCCATCTAACTTCTCCTTTGTATTTTGAAATTCTATATACTTTAAATCCATAAATAATATAATCATGAATAGAATCATATTAAATACATCTTTTAAACTTAGTATAATTCTTTTTTCATTATATAAATATATATCATAATTTTTATAGCTGTTTTTGATTAAAATGTTTCCATCTATATCAGTTCTTTTAACTCTTATATTTTCATTTTTAAGATTTTCTAATACTTCTTCATTTGGATGACCATAACTGTTTTTACCTACAGATATTATAGCTAAATTAGGCTTTATATTTTCTAAAAGATTAATGGATGTAGAAGTACCGCTCCCATGATGACCTATTTTTATGATATCATATTTAGCTTTATTGTGTTTTATAAATTCATCTTCAAGTTCTTTTTCTGCATCACCCATATATAATATTTTCATCTGATCAGTATTCATACTTATAATATTGCTATTATTGTTTTCTTCTAAATCTGTCTTTTCATTGTTAAAAAATCCAAATTCTGCTATGTCATATACCTTTAGTTTATTTTGATTTTTCATTTGAATCATTTCTATATTTTTTAATTTTGATATATTTTTAATTTCTTTATATAAATTATTTTTAATATTGTTTTGATTATAGTATATCTTTTTAACTTTAATAAAATCTGTTTTTAATAAACTAATAAGCCCTTCAGTATGATCTTCATGAAAGTGTGATATAAATACCCCATCTAATTTTCTAATATTGTTTTTTAAAAGATATGGTATTAAAAGTTTTTCTCCTAAATCATAATCAGAAAGTATATTTCCACCTGTATCTATTAAAAATGCTTTATCCTTTATTCTAATAAGTGAGCTATCACCTTGTCCTACATCAATAAAATTGATACTCCACTTAAAAGTAGATAGAGACACAAAATTCAAAATAGTAACTAATAAAATTGTATAAAAAAACATATTAACATATCTATATTTAAGTTTTTTAATTTTTTTTATATTAAGCAGGATATATATAATTATGTAATAAGAAACTATATTCATTAAATACCAAGAGGAATCATTCAAAACTATATTTAGATAATTATGATGAAAGTTTATGATTTTTGTAAAGTAATTAAGTGTTATATCTATAATTTTCATAATAGTTATTGATAGATTAAAAAATGGTATTGATAATCCTAGTAATATGATTGTAGCTATTAACACATATGATAATATAGGAATAAGTATCATATTAGAAAAAAGTGATGTTAGAGATATATAATTAAAATGATATATAAGCAAGGGCAATGTCCCCAGTTGAACTGAAATTAGGGCTGAAAATGTTTTTGCAAATCTAACTTCTGAAAATATTTTTTTACTTATTATAGGTGTTAGTATTACAATAGATAAGGTAGCTATAAATGATAATTGAAAGCCTATATCAAATATCCATAATGGATTATAAAGTAATAATATTAGTCCCACAAGACTAATGCTATTTATATAATCAGGCCTTTTAAAGAAAATCCTAGCAATAATTATCATGAAAAGTATCATACTTGCCCTAAGTATAGATGCAGGAAAACCTACAATATATCCATAAGTAAATATAAATATCAATGTTATAAAACTAGAGATTTTATAACTTATAGCTAAATTTCCAAACACAAATAATAAGGCACCTGCTATTATTCCTATATGAAGCCCAGAGATTGCAAGTATATGTGCTATGCCAAGCTGCCTGTACTTGTCCTTATAATCCTCATCTAATAAAGAATCATCCCCTAATATAATTGCTTTCATTACACTAGCATTTTTCTTGTTTAAAGATGTATGTAAAAAATCTTCTATATAAGTTTTAGAATTGATTTTTAAGTAAGAAAAATAAGTTGATTTTTTTCTGCCTATTATTTCATAACTTTGCTTATTTAAATCAGCAATTGAATGTATTTTTTTGGTTTTTAGATATGTAAAATAATTAAATAGTCCTTTATTTGTATTAGACTTAGCTTTTAATAAATTCACCTTTGCTTTTATAATGGTATTATATTCTAGATAATCTTTGTTTTTTATCTTTATAATAGATTTTTCATCAATCTTATATGATTTTTCATTATCATATATATTAATTATTTTTCCTTCATATGTATTTGAATAATCATTTTCATTTACTAATTCTTTTATAAGGATGGTAGAATCAACTTCTTTACCTATAAAATCCTTTGTTTTATAGGTATTTATATTTAAGTACAATATCAATCCTGCAATGGTAATTATAAAAATATTAAAGAATATCTCTTTCATCATATTATCTTTAAGATATATGCTTAAAACCAAGCTTACAATAGAAAATAATAATATAAGATATAAATCTATTTGAATGTAATAGAAAAAAAGTATAGCAATTATATATAATATTACAATATTTAAAAATGGTCTCTTCATTTTTATTCTCCAATTACTTTTTAATAGTATTATATCATTTTTACTATAAAAAAAGAAAAAGAAAAGGACCAAATCAAATTGGTCCTTTTCCTAAAAGATTAATCCCCGAGTGTTGCTACCATTACAGCTTTTATTGTATGCATTCTATTTTCTGCTTCTTCAAATACTACTGATTGTTTAGATTCAAATACTTCATCTGTAACTTCCATTGCATCTAAATCAAATTTTTCATATATATCTTTACCAACATCAGTTTGAGTATTGTGAAAAGATGGTAGGCAATGCATGAATATTGCTTCATCATCAGCTTTGCTCATCATTTCCTTGTTTACTTGATATGGTTTTAATAGTTTTATTCTTTCTTCCCATACCTCTTTAGCTTCACCCATTGATACCCACACATCGGTATATATTACATCTACTCCTCCTACACCATCATCTACTGAATCTGTAACAGAAATTTTAGCACCAGTTTCTTTTGCTATTTCTTTTGCATTATCTACTAAATCTTGCTCTGGAAATAAACTTTCTGGAGATACTATTCTAAAGTCCATGCCCATTTTTGCAGCACCTATCATTAGAGAGTTTGCCATATTGTTTCTTCCATCACCAACATATGCAAATTTAATCCCTTTAAGATATCCTTTTTTTTCTTGTATAGTCATCCAATCTGCAAGAATTTGAGTTGGATGAAATTCATCAGTTAATCCATTCCATACTGGAACTCCTGAAAATTCTGCTAAAGTTTCAACTGATTCTTGAGAAAATCCTCTATATTCTATACCATCATACATTCCACCAAGAACCCTTGCAGTGTCTTTTACTGTTTCTTTTACACCCATTTGTGTACCTGTAGGTCCTAAATATGTTACTCCTGCTCCTTGGTCCATTGCTCCAACTTCAAACGCACATCTTGTACGTGTTGATGCTTTCTCAAATATTAAAGCAACATTTTTTCCTTTCATTGTTTGTCTTTCAGTTCCTGAATATTTTGCCCTCTTTAAATCTCTTGATAAATCAAGTAAATAATTAATCTCTTTTGGTGAATAATCTAATAATTTTACAAAACTTCTACCTCTTAAATTAACTGGCATAAAAGACCTCCTTAAATTTTTTATATTATATTTTTTCCCTAATTAAAGGCATGCTCATACATCTTGGACCTCCACGGCCTCTCACAAGTTCAGTTCCTTCAACCTTGTGTAATTTAATTCCTTTTTCTTCTAATAATTTATTTGTAACATGATTTCTATCATAAACTACAACTTCTCCTGGAGCAATTGCAAGTGTATTTGAACCATCATTCCATTGTTCACGTGCAGAATCTATTGGATCTCCTCCAGCACATCTAATCAATTCCACATTGTCTAATTCAAGATACTTTGCAAGTAAATGCTCTAGAGTATCTCTTTCTCTTTCAATATTTAAATCTCCATCCTTGCCCTTAGTAATTGAAAATACAGTTAAAGGACCTTCTATTCCTGGATGAATTGTAAATTTATCATAATCAATCATTGTAAATACAGTATCTAAATGCATAAATGCCCTAGTTTTTGGAATATCAAAAGCAAGTATGGTTTCAAATGATTCATTGTTTTCAAATAGCCTTTTAGCTAGTTTTTCTATAGAATCAGCATCTGTTCTTTGAGATATACCAAGTGCTAGAACTTTTTCACTAAGTACAAGCTCATCTCCACCTTCCATAGATGTTTTTTCATCTCTGTTTAACCATATTGGTACTCCAGCATCTTTAAATCTTTTATGATATTTAAATATATATTCTGCAAATATAGTTTCCCTATTTCTAGTTGCAGTTCTCATTTGATTTATAGTTATACCCGTTCCTATAGTTGCAAATGGATCTCTTGTAAAATAAAGATTTGTCATAGGGTCTAATACTAACGGGTAATCATCATCTGCCATATCTGCAAGTGATTCAGCATTATAATCTTTTAACTCAGTTTTTCTAATTCCAGCCATTAAAGTATCTATTAAATCTTTATTATCTAACTCACTAAAATGCTCTTTTAATGCTTTTATAGTACCTTCACCACTTATATTTGCTTCTTGTAAAAATTGCTCGATAAATTTTTCTCTTATCTTTTCATCCTCTATTGACTCTGCTGCTAATTCTTCTAAATATAAAACTTCTACTCCATTATCCTTTAATACTTTTGCAAAATTATCATGCTCTTTTCTTGCAGCTTCTAAGTCAGGAATATCATCAAATAAAAGTCTTTCCATAAAATCAGGCGTTATATTTTGAAGTTCACGTCCTGGTCTATGAAGTAATACTGTTTTCAATTTACCTATTTCAGATGTAACATTTATAGCCTTTTTCTCATCCATAATATATCCTCCTATTTAAAATTTTATAACTTGTTTCATTTTTCTACCATATTAATTTAATACCCAACAATATAGTTTTAAACATAGTAAAGTGATTTTTTTAAATATTTATTCACTTAATTAATATTATTTCATATTATTATTATAGACAACTTTTTATGCATTAATAATATAAAGGTTACAATTATAAAAATTAATTTTATTCTCTATTAAAATCATCCTTATATTTATATATTTTCATCATATCTTCTTCACCTATACTTTTCTTGCCATATCTTACCTTTTCATATGTGTCTATAAATTCTTTTGTTTTTTCTAAATCTTTTTTGTTTTGGAAAATAAATTCTCTTGGAGTAAAATTCTTTTTATACTCATATCCTTTTTGAATCATTGAATTTGAGATATCTATAAAAATAAGCCTGATTATATGCATATTTTTATTTGTATTATTATTTGTATTTTTCTTGAATTTATTTTTTATATTATTTATTATATTTTTTCTATTAAATATAAATTCTTTTTCCTCTACAATAATATTATCATTACTTTTTTCACCACTATCTATGTTTTTTGAAATCCTATATATTATATAAACTAAAGTAGCTATTATAAAAGCTACTAAAAAATATCCTAAATAATTTAATACAACTTGTGCAATTTCATTTTGTTCTATATTTTCCTCTAATAAATTATTATCACTATTTTCTAAATTTAAAGAATTTTCTTGTGGTGTTTCTTTAAGCTTGAAATCAGGAAATATTTTCTTAAAAAATTTATATAGTATTGACACTATAAATATAAGTGGATTTATTACAAACTCTAATACAGGATATATTTTAGTCTTTACCAATTCCATATTACTAATTCCAAAAGAAAAATATAATATTATAAGCATAATAAATATTATTATAATATTTGATAAAACATTGAATATTTTTAAATTCTTGCTTTTATTTATGGCATTATTATCTAAGTATGCATTGTATAAATTTAATCTAATGCTATATATAAAAGAAACTATTATGAAAATAATTATATATGGAACTAAATCATTCATAAACCATCTTGTATTTCCCATGAATATATCTAATGAGAATATAGTTGCTATAAGTGATGTAAGTATAATTTTTTTAAAAACATCATCATTACTATAACTTTCATCTTTTAATCTAAGACTCACAATCCAAATAGATAAATAAATTATAGTAAATAGTATAAAAACCAAGCTTGATTTTGTGCTATAATATGAAAAAACAATTGCAGTTATTATTCCAAGAAAAGGTATAATCTTTAATAATTTATTTTTATTAATATTGCTTTTACTAATAAATCCAGATAATAAATAGCTAAGTATCATTATAAGGAAAACAAATAATACAAGCTTATTAAAGATAATATTCTCTGTCACCATTCCTATTATTGTCATAATCAAAATAATATATCTTAACCCATCAAAAGCAATTTTATAAATCATAATATAGCTCCTTTAGACTGAATATTTCTATATTTTCATCTAGCAAATAGTCATTTGAACTTCCTCTAAGAAGTATCAGTTTTATACTATAACCTACATATAAATATTCATTAATGATCTCTATTGTTTTTTCATCTAAATATGGGGTTATTAATATAAATGTAGTATCTCTTTTATAATTATTTACTGTTTCATAAAGTAAATCTGATACTTTTACTTTAAATAACAAGGAAATTCTAGCTAATATATTTAATATTTCTTCTGCTATATTTATATTTGTATTTGGAGAAATTGTAATTATTTTTTCTTCTATTAAATTATCAGAAAGCAATATAGAATTTGTCGAAAATCCCACTGGTATACCTGATTCTATTGAGTCATTCATTATAGCTGCTGATATATCTACTCCCTTTTCTATTGAATATTCATCATTATCTGCCCAAGGTATTTCATTACATTGAACATTCAGTATTATTTGAATAGATTTTTCAGATGTAAAATCAAAATCTTTAACATATAAATTATTAAACCTTGCAGTAGCCTTCCAATCAATTATATTAAAACTATCATTAAAATTATATTCCCTAACTCCCTTTATAGCTAAGGGGTCAGAAATTATAAACCTATTGACAGAGATTTCACCTTGTGGTTCATTTTCATCTACAATCAAATCATTTATATTTTTAATCTCAGGATAAACAACTATAGAAATAGGAGATTTTATATTCATAAGCCCTTTAGATATACCAATAAAGTCCCCTATAGTAAGTCTGATATTATCAATATTATAATAGCCTCTTTTATTTATATAAAATTTATTTTTCCTTGTCACTTTTTGGAATGGAAGTAGGGATGTTATTACCTTATATATATTTGTATTTATATTTTTTTTATATTTATATGACTGATCTATATATTTTATTGGTTCAGATAATTCACTATACATTTCTATCCATGGTAAGGGGATAATTTTATGATTAGATATTACTGTAGTGATTACAATTTCTTCATTTGGAAAAACTATATCTTTATCTATAAATCTATTGTATCTTACATTTTTTATTGATAACTCCGGCCAAGTCCTGATTAATAAAAAAGATATAATTATAAAAAATAAAATTGATATAAATATCATATTAATACCTAATTTCCAATTTGTTCTGAAGGTACTAATGTATCTTCAATGATTTTTTGAATTATTTGATCATTGCTAGTATCAGTAAACCTAGATTTACCTTTTACAATAATTCTATGTCTAAATATAGGCTTTACAATACTCTTTATATCATCTGGAATCACATAATCCCTGCCTGAAATAGCTGCTTTTGCTTGTGCTCCTTTAAAAAGAGCCTGTGCTCCACGTGGACTTATGCCAAGTTTTATATTTTCATCTTCCCTTGTTTTCCTTACTAGATTTAGTATGTAGCTAGTTAAGTCATCATCTACCCTTATCTTTTGAAATAAATTTCTTGCTTTTAAAATATCCTCTGAATTTATAACTGGCTTTATTTGATCAAATGGATTTTTATTCTTAAATCTTTTAAGTATTTTAAACTCTTCTTCAAAATCAGGATATCCCATTGAAATCTTCATAAAAAACCTATCTAATTGGGCTTCAGGTAGTGGATATGTTCCTGCATTTTCAACTGGATTTTGTGTAGCTATTACAAAAAATGGTTGTTCTAATAAATGCGTTTTACCATCTATTGATAATTGATTTTCTTCCATTGCTTCAAGCAAGCTTGATTGTGTTCTAGGTGTTGCTCTATTGATTTCATCTGCTAAGACTAACTTATTCATAATAGGACCTTTTTTAAAGATAAATTCACTTTTCTTTTGATTAAAATAATTTATTCCAGTAATATCAGATGGTAATAAATCTGGAGTAAATTGAATTCTAGAAAAATTACTATCTATTGATTTTGAAATGGTTCTTGCAAGCAATGTTTTACCAAGTCCTGGTACATCTTCTAGAAGTATATGACCTGAACATAGGATAGATATAACTATATTTTCTATTATTTCATCTTTTCCTACAATTACTTTTTGAACATTTTCTTTCACATGGTTGGTCATTTCTTTTATTTTTTGTATTTCCACTTCAAAACTTCCTTTCATATTATATTTTTTCTCTTTTAAAAACTGCTGCTATATTCCTACCACTTGCAGATGCAGTAAGTCCTACCATTTCCCAACCTTCTTCTCCTAATTCATTTAATTTTTTTTCATGTTCTTTTGTAAGTACCATAGATGTCATTCCATGTAATCTCATGTTTTCTACCTTGTATTCAAATTTCATAATATATCACTCCTTTATATATCTCGAATATTAATTATTATTTTATCATATTTTAAAACAAAGATATTAATTTTATTGAATTTGGTTTATAATTTTATATATTAAGGATATAAATATAATATCTTTAATATCTTTTAAATAGAATAAAATAAATAGGAGATGATGAAATGTATAAAAATAGAATTCAAGTTGATTGGTTAAATAAATTGTATGATGATATTTATTATAGTGAGTTAGAAGATAGTGAGCATACTTTAGATATAATCACTAATTTGATTTCAAGTAAAGAGGTTAAGTTTCAAGAAGAGGAAAAAAGTCTTGTAGCTGTTGTAATAGAGGTCACAGAAGAATTAGCAAGCTTATTAGAAAGTGAAGAATTGCTAGAAAGTTATAATTTTATTACTAAAAGAATAGAGGAAATACAAATGGGAGATTTTGATAATGCCTTTAGAGAAGAATACTTCCCTGATTTTTATGATTTAGAAAAAGATGAGGAAATGGAAATAGAAATAGATATGGAAGAACTAGATGATGAAGATGAAATAGATGAATATTAAAAAAAATCCTATTAGATTAGGATTTCTTTTTTTTCTTTAAGTTCATTTATAAATTCAACTGATGGTGAAGGTTTGTAGAAATATTTTAATTCTCCATGCTCATTATATAATTTTTCAATTAAAAAAGAGATGTTTTCAACTGTTATTTTATTAAAATCATATTTCAAGAGTTTATTTATAATATAAGATGCAAGTTCATTATCAATAACATATACATCATAATCACTAACTTTAAATGCTTTTCTAAGTTCTGAAACTGTAAGGATATCTTTTAGAGCTATATTATATATATTATTATATTGATTTTCTATATCAACCACCATTTTAGACCAATGTTTAAAGCCTTCTGTGTTTAACTTTGGTAAAACTTTGTTTTTATCTTCAAATATTTTTATAAGAAGTATTTTAAGAGAATGGTTTATAGCAGATTTGGCTATAAATAACTCATACCATTTTTCCTCACTTAAATCAGAGTTTAAACCTGACTTAGCTCTAATCTTTCTTATAACACCTATGTTTTCATATTTATATTTCATAATAAAAAAATCAATAAATTCTCTTAAATCTGTTAATAATGATTCATTATAATTCAAAAAACATCTACCTCCTTTTTTAATATTGTTGACAAACTACAATTATATATACTAGTAAACTTCCTTTATGTCTATAGTTTGATGGTTTTCATACTTATAAGTTTTACCTTCCCAAGTTCTTATCAATATATAATCCTTACCCCTTGAAATTAAATATTCAGGAAGTATTGGAGTTTTACCATGACCTTTAGGTGCATTAATTATATAGGTTGGGATTGCCATACCGGATGTATATCCTCTTAAATATTCCATTATTTCAATTCCATCATCTACTGAAGTATTAAAGTGAGTAGTCCCTTTTACATGTTTAGCATGAAAAATGTAATATGGTCTAACCCTTATTTTTAATAATTCTTGATTTAATAATCTCATTATATATTTATCATTGTTAATTCCATTTAAAAGTACAGCTTGGTTTCCAAGAGGAACGCCTGCATTTGCAAGTTTTTCACATGCTTCTTTTGACTCTCTTGTAACTTCTTTAGGATGATTAAAATGTGTGTTTATATATATAGGATGATATTTTTTTAGCATATTTACAAATTCATCTGTTATTCTTTGAGGCATTGTAACTGGAGTTCTTGTACCTATTCTTATATATTCTACATGTTCTATTTCATAAAGGCTCTTTATTATCCATTCCAATCTATCATTTGATAAGGTTAGTGGATCTCCACCTGTTATTAAAACATCTCTTATTTCTTCATTTTCTTTAACATAATCTATGGATTCTTGAATTAACTGTGTATTAGTATGGTTGTCAGTCTGACCTATATTACGTCTTCTTTGGCAATGTCTACAGTACATAGCACATTCATTTGTTACATTGATTATTAATCTATCTGGATATCTTCTTGTTATAGTTCCTGCAGGATTTGTAAATTCCTCACCCATTGGATCACTATCACCAAGTTCATCTATTAGCTCTATACTAGAAGGAATGGATAACATCCTTATAGCATCATATTTATCATACTTGTCCATTAAGCTGACATAATATGGTGAAATTGACCATCTATATTGCTCTCCTACTTTTCTGATTGAATCTATTTCCTTTTCAGTTAAATTTATCATTCTATTTAAAGTCTCTATGTCAGAAACACGATTTTTCAACTGCCATTTATAATCATTCCAATTTTCTTCATTTGCATCTAAAACTTTTAAAATATGATTTTTGTTTTTTTGATATTCATTTTCTAAATCTAAACCTTTTGGGATAGATTTTCGAATATTCAAATAATCATCAATAGTTCTTTTTAATTCATCAGCTCTTTTTAAAGATTCTTCTCTCTGCTTACTTATTTTGGCCATAGGATGCCTCCTTATTTGTTTTTATTGTTACAGGATTATTTATAGATTATTTCTTTATTCATAAAGAGAATATATATTTAATATCTATATATTAAGGATAAGTTATTAAAAATTTGAATTTTATGAAATTTATTTCACCTTTAATTATATCCTTAATGCTCTAAAAAGTCAATTTTGCTAAAGGAGATATACTACTATGAAAAAATCTACATCCTTATTTTTTATTGTTACTTTTTTTATTGTTATGACTTTAATTTTGTTTCTTAGCTATAAGGTCATTCCAATCTCACATCAAAAAACAGATTCAAAGTTAAGTGAAAAAAATATTGATAATTACTTCTCAGATAATATAAAAGAAAAGACAAAGGCTATAGAATCAATAAAAGAAATAGTGCTCTCAGATTTAGGTTTTAAAGAATGGATGGATTATAAAGAATATATGAGCATATTAGTTTTTCCAAGTGATTTAAAAAATGAAAATATAGATCTTATAATAGGTCTTAACTTGTCTAAAGATACAGGTGTTATAGCTTTATATGAAAAACAAAATGATAAATATGTTTTACAAGACTCTATAAAAGATTTATCATATATTGATTATATAAAAACCAAAGAATTTAATGATAAATTTTTATTAATAGTAGAAGAAACTATTGATGAAAAACTTGGTGGGTATTTTTATGATGAGAGACTTGTGATATATTATAAACAAGAGGATTTTAAAAAAGTTTTTGATAAAACTAAAGTATATGAATCTTACCTATATGAAGGTTGGAAAAAGGAAAAAATCAAAAACCCAAAATGGTTTAAATTAACAGAAAATAATATAATAGATATTGTAGAAAAGGACAATTTAAATATAGACTTACATAAGGAATTAAATATCTACACTAGTGATGAATCATCTACTTCTATACCAAGTAATTTTAAGGAATATAAAAATAAAAACTTGAAATTAAATTATACTTGGGATAAAGATTTTAATTATTTTATTCAAAATAAAGGAATTATAACTTCTACTAAGGAATCAGTTGGTATAATATCTATGTCAAATCAAAGTGTTGACTATTATTTAGACAATGAAAAGATATTATATAAGATAATTGATAAAAAAGGTGATGTAAGATATGAAGATTCTGATAAAATTAGGGTATTAGAGAAATAACAAAGTTTGAAGAGGTGTTAATAATGACAGAGAAAATTTATTTGAAAAATCCTTATTTGATGAAATTAAATGCTAAAATAATAGAAAATGATTTTAAAGATAATAAGTTCCACGTTAAATTAAATAGAACTTTATTTGAGCCTAATATTTCTGGAGGTCAATTTGGAGATAAAGGCAGTATTGATGGAATTAGCGTGTTAAATGTTTATGAGCAAAAAGATGATATCATTCATGTTTTAAAGGATTTACCAAAAAGTAAAGAAGTTGAAATATCTATAGATTGGGATATTAGATTTAGTAATATGCAACAACATACTGGAAGTCATATACTTTCTAATGCTTTTTATAAATTATATGATTTTGACACATTAAATTTTCATATAGGAGAAAACTTTAATTATATTGATATCAATACTAATCTTTTAAATAAAAATATAATAGAAAAAATAGAATCATATTCTAATAGAATTGTATTTTCTAATTTTGAGATTTCTACTTATATTGTAGATAGGGAATATGTTTCTAATTTGCCTATAAGAGGTAGTATAAAAAAAGATGGAGACATAAGAATTGTAGAGATAAATAGATTGGATTTTTGTGAATGTAACAGCATCCATAATAGAAGAACTGGTGAAGTGGGGCTTATAAAAATAATTAATTGCTATAAGATAAAGGAAAATTATAGGGTTGAATTTGTATGTGGTATAAAAGCACTTAAAGATTATCAAATGAAAATATCGATGAAATTATAAGAGATATAAATAGATAGATCAATTGATTTATCTATTTATATCTGTGTTTTTCTTTTTTTCATCTAAGCTCCTTTTTATATCTTTATATCCTAAAATAAAATATGCGTATTCTATAGAAAGTATAGATATGCTTAGTAATATTAAAAGCATAGAGTATATATCATTTTTTATGCTTGCATTTTCTGATAATACAAAATTCATAATACCATTTGCAAATAATAGGAAAGTAATTATAAATGCTATAGTTATTATAATGTTAAATCTAGTTTTTGATTTTAGCTTGTAACTATTTCTAACTATCCTAATCATTATATAAGTTATATAAATGGCATATATAAATATGTAAATAAAATATTTGTTTTTAAATAAATATTCATTATTAAATTTATATATACTATATACAAATAATATGAAGCTTATTATTCTTATAATTATTCCTAAAGGTGATACTTTTTTTATTTTAATTCTATTCCTTCTACTCATACATTCCCTTACCTTTCATTTTTTATTATAACATAATTTTTTATTATAACATAATATTTTCTTTAAATTCTATCTTATAATACATATTCCCTTAATTTTATGTTATAATTATTTTTGCAATAAATTTTAAAGGAGAATGATAATGGGTTTATATAAAGATTGGACAAATTTAGTAGAATCACATGCTACACCTGAGCAATATGAAGAATTTTGGAAAATATATCTTCCACAAGAACAAAAGATTTATGAAGCAATATTAAAGAATAATGAAAGTATAATTGAAGGTAATATGAAAGATTTAGCTGAAAAATATGATGTAGAAGCAGTTATATTTACTGGATTTATTGATGGAATAAATACGAGTTTAAATAAAGAAATTGATTTAGAATCTTTAGAAGAAGATAAAAATGTAGAAATTGATTTAAACTTTGAAAAATTATTTTATAATATGCATGAAGCTAAAGCTAAATGGCTTTATAAGTTACCAGAGTGGGAAAATGTTCTTTCAAAAGAAAAAAGAAAAGAAATAAAAAAAGAATATGATAAGACAGTTATAGTAGTAAAAGAAGAAAAAGTAGGCAGAAATGATCCTTGCCCTTGTGGTAGTGGGAAAAAACATAAAAAATGTTGCTTAAATAAATAATATAAAAATACAAACCATATGGTTTGTATTTTTATTATTTATAATAAGCTCAAATTTTCTTTATTTAAATCTTCTTCCCTATTTCTAAGACCTTCAATTAATATGTTTATATGTTCTGTAAGATCCATATTCAAATCTTCACTACTTTCTTTTATCTGATCCCTATCTACAGCGGCTGCAAAAGATTTTGTCTTTAATTTCTTTTTAACAGATTTAGCTTTTAAACCTTCAAATTTAGTAGGTCTTACAAGTGCTGATGCTACTATAAAACTAGATAACTCATCCACTGCATATAGGGTTTTTGCAAGTAAACTTTCTCTTTCTTCTTCTTTTTTCCCATGACCCTTTATAGCGTATATTATATCCTCATCTATTCCTTTTTCCCTTAAAATCTCAAGACCTTTATAAGGATGTTCTTGTGGATACATTTCAAAATCAATATCATGTAATAATCCAGTTATAGACCATTTGTCTAAATCTTCATTAAAATGATTTGCATAAGTTATCATGCTTGTCTCTACAGCAAGTGAATGTTTTATGAGACTATCTTCTTTGACATATTCTTTTAATAAATTAAATGCTTCTTCCCTATTCAAAATATCACCCCTAACAAATTATTATAAATTATAATATCATAGATTACAGTGAATTGACAGAATAATTTATAAATTGTTTTACACATTATTTTGGATATCTTACTCTATTATTTCATCTAATACCCTACCATCTATATCATTCATTTCAAAGCCTAAAATTCTTGCAAAAGTTCCTGCATAGTCTATAAGACTCATTTCATCAATTACAATGCCTTTCTTAATCCCACACCCTTTTGCCATAAATACAGTAGTATAATCTTCTTTAAATGGAGAATATCCATGTGTTGATAGTGTAATATGTGCAATATTACCTATATCTTCTTCTTTTATATCTTCTATTACCTTCCTTTTATGATCATCTAAAAAGTAATATCCTTTTTTAGCTTCAAGCATAAATGCACATTTCTCATCTGCACCTAGTTCTTTTGCTTGATTAGATGTAAATATATTATCTATACAATTATGTTTCATATTAAATTCATTTAACAGTTCAAAAATTTCCTCTTTTATCTTTTCATCATCATTTTTTGTATAAACATAGGCTGACCCATCACAATTTTTAACTATTGCTAGGTAAGTAACTATAGACCCTTCTTTATTTACTTCAATATATCCTTTTTCTTTTAATAATCTATTTAAATAAATTACTTTGTTTTCATTTAAGCTACTATGATCACCTAGTAATATCAGTGTAGATTCTTCATACATATTAGACTCTTTAAGTGTATTAATTATTTGACCTAATCTTTGATCATGTCTATCTAAAGCTTCCTTTGCTTCTTTCCCCTCAAATCCAAATTCATGTCTTATGGAATCTAGGTCTGTAAAATGAACCATAGTAATATCAGCTTTCTTATTTTTTAAGGTGTCAATTAAGGATTTACTTGTAAAATTGTCTAGTTCAGGCTGGGCGCGACCTTTACGTATATACCCATATTTATAATTCATCTGAATTTGATAAAGTGGACTTCCATTTAATAATGAAACTATTATTTGATTTTGCCACTTTCTATTTGCAAATATTTCTGGCATATTATATTGTATCTTGGATTTAGCTGTTACAGGCCACAAAAGGGCTGCTACTTTCATCCCCTTTTCTATAGCTATATCATAAAATGTCTGTGCTTTTATATCACTCCTCTTCCAATACCAATCTGGAGAGTCAGTATTTAACTCAAAATAAGTATTATTTACTACCCTATGATTATTTGGATATTTTCCTGTTACAATAGAGGTATGAGCTGGATAAGTAAGACTTGGATAAACACTATATACATTTTTACAATATGAAGAGTCTTTTATAAATTCTTTGAAATTATCTAATGTATTTATATAATCAAAATCTAGGCTAGATAGACCATCAAAAGATACAATTATCAAATGTTTCGTTTTTCTATTCATCATTATTCTCCCTTTCATGATTAAGTAGCCATTCCTTTTTTGAAATTCCTCCTCCATATCCTACTAATTTACCACTACTACCTATGACTCTATGACATGGAATTATTATAGAAATGTTATTTTTATTATTTGCGCCCCCTACTGCTCGAGATGCATTTTTATTATTTATATTTTTAGCTATTTCACCATAAGAACAAGTTTTTCCATATTTTATATTTTTAAGTTCATTCCATACCTTTTTTTGAAATTCTGTTCCTTGTAATTTAAAAGAAATAGTAAATTCTTTTCTATCTCCTTTAAAATATTCAACTAATTGTTCCTTGCATTCTAAAATAATATCATTATGATTTTCTTTTTTATCTTTTTTATCTACAAAATTTACAGATAAAATATCTTTATCATCTGCTGTTATTTCTATAATTCCAAGAGGTGAATCTAAGTATAATAAATAATTAGAATTTTTTTTAGACATGCAATTCTCCTTTATTTTTGCATTGTCAACCATTTATTTAAAAAACAGTTGACAATCATGTTTTTTTAGAATATTATTTAATTGTTAAGTAAAATAAACCATATTAATTTAAAACTAAAAATTTTGGAGGAAAATTATGAAAACAAAAAATCTTTTATTATCATCATTATTTGTAGCTTTAACTGCAGTATGTGCACAAATTTCTATTCCACTTCCATCTGGAGTACCAATTACCTTGCAAATTTTAGCTGTTTTTTTATCAGGCACTATTTTAGGTGCTAAATTTGGATTTATATCGCAATTAGTATACATTTTAGTAGGTGCTATAGGTATACCCGTATTTGCATCTAGTAGTTCAGGACTTCAAATTTTATTTGGTTTAACGGGTGGATATATCTGGAGCTTTCCTATAGCTAGTTTTCTAATAGGGCTTATAACAGAAAATATAAAAACAAATAAAGATTCTATTATAATTATAAATTATAGCTTATCTTTTGTATTAGGTCTTATAACAATTTATATATTAGGATCCTTTCAATTTTATATTTTATCAAATATAGCTTATATAGATACATTAAAACTTACTATACTTCCCTTTATAATACCTGATTTGATAAAAATTGCTATATCAGTTCCTATAGCTTTAAAAATCAAAAAATCCTTATTAAAAGCAAATTTAATATATACATAATATCATATATTAAAAATAAAAAACCCCTAGGGGTTTTTTTATTTAATATATTCTTCAATTCTTTTTATCAATTGATTTTTTAATATATCTGATTTGGTAAAATCAATATTATCTACATAAAATTTTTCTAATTCATCATGTAAAGCTTTTGAATGTTTTATATTTTCTACTGCCTTTTTAATTAAATCATTTGAAACATTTTTATCTTCTTCTATAATTTTTTTGTATGGCTTATATTTTTCCTCATCCCTATATTTATTCAGATTTAAAGTTTTATTTTCATCTATAAATTTTTCATCTATAGTTATTCCTACCTTAATATCCTTAATAAATACAGTTTCTATTTTTTCTGGCATTAAAGGTGTATGTAAAACTTCTACATCTAATCCTTTTTCAATTGCAGATTTATATATTTTTTCAAGTATAGTTGTTTTTCCTGTTCCTATATCTCCACTTATACTATGAATTTGTGTTGAATTAGATAAAACAGATTCAGTACAGCTTACAAAACCTCCTGGAGTATATGCACTTCCAAATAAGTGTCTTGCTTTTCCAAGTTTATCTGAATAAGTATGACCCATAAAAATTTCAGATATAAATTCATTTGTCTTTAAATTTATTTGACCAAAATCCATAAATGAACTATTAAGCTCCATTGTATCTTCTAATACAAGTTTTGCAGCTTTTAAATATTTATATACTCTTTTAAAACTCCTACTTACATCCTTTGTTAAAGGAATTACTTTTTCTTTGTTTTCTTCCATTTTTTTAACATCCCAAAATTCACCCAAATTTATAATTTCATCAACTACTCCTGGATTTTTAGCTGCTATTGTATGAGGTGATGTAGCATCAATTGAATTATTATCAGATGAACAATGATGATATTCTATGTCAAAACCTCTTTTAAAAAATTCTCTACCTATATCCTTCATTAAAGATGATTTACCCGTTCCTGGTCCACCCTTTAACAAAAATATTCTATTTGCATCATTTCCTATAACATAATCATAATATGAAAAGAACCCTTCACCTGTATTTCCCCCCGGAAAATAATCTTTTATTATTGGCAATATAATTACCCCTTTCTAAGTTTATATTTTATTTTTAGATTTAAATTCATTGATTATCATTTCTTTTTTTCTTCTAGTGAGTTTCTTTATATTATATTCTCTTTTTGTTGCTTCTTTTTTACTATCATACTTTTCAAAGTATTCTAATTTAACAGGTAATCTTCCTCTTGTGTATTTAGCACCTTTTCCACTATTGTGCACCTTTAATCTATTGTCAATATCAACTGTCCATCCAGTATATAGAGTATTGTCCTTACATCGTAAAATATAAACATAATTCATATATTATCATCCTAAGCTCTTCGTTTTTTATATAATATCATATTAAATTAATTTTGTTAAAAATAATATGGCTTCATAATCTATTTGTATTTTCTTGTTATTTTCTTTTAAAATATTTCTTATATCAATATTTAAAGATTTTTTTATATGATCATCTAATAGATAATACATATCATCTATATTTAACATATCGATATATTCCTCCACTGAGTATATTTTATTCCAATTATACTTTTTTGTTTCAAAATTATAAAATATATTTTTATTTATTATTTCTTTCTTTATTTTAAATATATTATCTAAAGAAGAGTCATAGCTATTTAAAAATAATTTTAAATTTATTTTATTATATATATCATTTAGTTTTTCTTTGATTTTATAATCTGCACTTTTTTCAAATATCCAAAATAATGCCATAACTCCATCTTTTTTTAATGTATTTTTTATTTTATTAAGCCTTATTTTAGGATTTAAAAAGTGAAAGGAATTTGCACACATTATCATATGGTATTTATATGTTGGATTTTGCCATTCTTCAAAAGAAGATATATAAATATCAACATTTTGATTGAATTTTCTATCCATATAAGCTCCTAATTCATACTCTAGTTCTATACAAGTTACATCATTAAAATTCAAATCCAATATCCCTTCTGTAGCTTTTCCTGTCCCAGAACCTATTTCTAATATCTTACTATCTTTTCTTAAATCTCCATAATTGTTTATATCCATGAAAATTTCTTTTGGATATTTAAAAACTAGTTCATCGTATTTTTTAAATGTTTTATATATATTCTCACATCTTATATTATACATATTAATACCTCTTCTTTTTTTAATCTATATTCATATATACCCTTATATATGATAGAATATTTTTAATATAGATGAAAGGAGTTTTAAAAATGATAAAAGCTGATAAAATATTTATAGATAATATAAATGAAATATTATCCAATGGATATAGTACTGAAGATGGGAAGGTTAGACCACATTATTCTGATGGGACTCCAAGTCATACACTCTTTATACCTCAGGTATATGAGAAATATGATATTTCAAAAGGAGAATTCCCTATCATAACTCTTCGTCCTACAGCATGGAAAAGTGGGATAAAAGAAATTTTTTGGATTTACCAAGACCAAACTAATGAACTTTCAGTATTAAAAGAAAAATATAATATTCACTGGTGGGATGATTGGAATGTAGGTGATGGAACTATCGGAAAGAGATATGGGGCTACAATTAAAAAATACGATCTCATAAACAAATTACTTGATGGCATAAAAAATGAGCCTTATGGAAGGCGTCATATCATGGATTTATATCAGTATTCTGATTTTGATGAAAGTGAAGGATTGCATCCTTGTGCTTTTATGAGTCTATGGACGGTAAGGGGAGATTATTTAGATATGACCTTAGTGCAAAGATCAAATGATTTTCTAGTAGCTGGACACATAAATAAAATTCAATATGTAGCACTTATGATGATGATAGCAAAGGCTACAGGTTATAAGCCCGGAATATTTACTCATTTTGTTCAAAATCTTCATATATATGATAGACATACTAAACAAGCAAAAGAACTTTTAGATAGAAATCCAAAAGACACTCAAGCTAAATTAATTTTAGATACAGATAAAACAAACTTTTATGATTTTACTATAGATGATTTTAAAATGGAAAATTATGATCCAATAAAACCGCAATTAAAATTTGAACTTGCCATATAGGGGGTAGAAAATGCAAATAAATATGATCGTAGCTGTAGATAAAAATTTGGGGATAGGTAATGACAATAAATTATTAACCCATATCCCAGAAGATTTAAAATACTTTAAAAATGTTACTAAAGGCCATATTATAGTTATGGGTTATAATACTTATATGTCTCTACCAAAAAGACCCTTGCCAAGTAGAACTACTATAGTGCTAACTAGGAAGGCTAAAAACGCTTATAGTGAGCTTCAAGATGTATATGTATCTAAGAGCATAGATGAATTGTTTATCTTGCTTAAAGATGAAAATATGGCAGGTAAAGAGATTTTCATTTGTGGTGGTGCATCTATTTATAAACAATTCATGCCCTTTGCAAATAAATTATATATTACTCATATATTTGAAGAATTTAATGCCGATACTTTTTTTCCTGAAATAAAAAAGGAAATATGGCACATGGCAGAAATCAAAGCAGATTTTGAAAACATATATAATGAAAAACCTCATATATTTACTATATACAATAAAAAATAGACCATATGGTCTATTTTTTATTGTATATCATTATCTTTGTCTTTTATATCATATTCTACTCCATCAACTACATTTTTATTTCTAAAATTTACAACTCTACTCTTTTTATTTTTCTTAGGTATATATTTATCTAGATAATCTGATAATTTTGTATATGCATATAAAAATATAATTAGGTCATCTATCCAGCCTAAAAATAATATAGGATCTGGTATAATGTCAAATGGAAATATTATATATGCTGCTGCAATAGCAATCAATGCTTTTTTAGATAATGAAACATCACTATCTTTGAAAAATCTAGGTAACATCTTTAATTTATAAATGAACTTACTCATTTTTATCATCCCTTTATTAAAGTATACTTGTTTATACCCTTTTTTTTGAAATTTCAATTATATTTTTTATATAATTGAAAAATTACATGATGGTAATTCTTTCTTTAGTATATTAGTTATATTATCATTTTTATTACCCTCATCAGGAGATTCTCCCATTACTATATGTGTTATATCTTGTTCTTTGATAAATTTTATAATAGCTTCAGATAAATTTTTTGATCTTATCACAGTTAAATTTGCTCCTACAGCTTTTGAAACACCAAATAGGTATTCCAATGCTTCACCATCATTATTTTTATTAAGAAAGGTATCGTTTTCATTTACTACATGTATAACATATAATCCATCTTTATTTTCTTTTATACTGTCATTGCCAAATTTGATAAGTCTTTCACAGTTTTTCTGCTGAGTAACGCAAACCATAATCTTTTTTTCTTTCATTTATTGCTCCTTTCGCTAAAATACATCTTTATCATTTAGCTCTATGATATAACCATTATAACAATAATTTTAAAAAAATCAAAATAAAAAACAGGCTAAAAGCCTGCTCTATAATATGGCGGGAATATGTGAGAATCGAACTCACCCAGGACGCTCTTAACGCCCCGAACTGGTTTTGAAGACCAGAAGGCACACCAGCACCCATCTACTCCCAAAGCTATATGATTATTACTACTAATATATTTTAGCATATATAGGGATGTGAGTCAAGAGTGAAGAGTGCGCTAGCTTAAATTAATAAATCTCATTTATTTTAAATACATTTTCTTCATGAGTTTTATCATATATCATGCTAAAAACTCTATTAAATTTATTTGTCTTATCATCACTTGTTATACTTTCAATTGTCAGATCTACTAATATAGAGTTTTTATAATGATTTATTTTATATTCTTTTATTTTATATTCTTTTATGTTTTTATCTACATATTGCATTTCATAATACACTCTACTTTTTTTATCTGTATTTCTAAATAATGTAGATAACTTAGAAAGATCTTTATTGTTTAATATTTCATAATATTTTTCTATTGTATCAAATGGATCATTATATTCATCTTTTACTATTAAATCACTATATTTGATTGGATTTTCTATACTAAATATATTTGATAAAACTTCTTGTTTTTCTCCATCTATTAGAATTTGAACTGAATTTATAGAGTCTAATCCAGTCATAGTATTTACAATAGAATATATAAGTAATACTTCTTCCTTTTCTGTGAAATCATTTTTCTTTATATCATTAGAAAAATTTATATAGGCAATTTGGTTTTCTATATCTATTGATCTAACTCTTGTATCATTTGGTATTATATTATTTATATGATCATCAGCTATACCACTTATTAATTTCTCTAATACTTCTATTTCTATTTTTCTTGTTATATCTTTAATTGTTATATTTTTTATGACAAGTTTTTCATTGTATTCATCTGGATAATATAAGTCTATATTAAAATTATCTTCTATGGGATTAGGCGTTATTATAGGAGTATTCCCATCTAGAATTTCTCTATCATCATATCTTTCACAAGCACTTATTATAATTGTTAAAAATATTATAATAAAAAGAAAATTTTTCTTCATTTATTTCAACTCCTTATCTTATACAATAGTGTCATTTAATGGTAATTTTATATAAAAGGAAGTTCCTTTATTTATCTCACTTTTAACTTCTATTTTACCTTGATGTAGGATTACTATTTGATTTGCTATTGCAAGTCCTAAACCTGTACCTCCTGTATTTCTTGTTCTAGCTTTATCTACCCTATAAAACCTTTCAAAAATATGTTCTAAATCCTTTTCTGGTATTCCTATTCCATCATCTGTGATTTCAATGATAACATCTTTGTTTTTTGAATATAATGAAACATCTATAGCACCATTTTCTGGAGTGTACTTAATAGCGTTGTGCAAAATATTTATAATAGCTTGTTGAATTTTATTTTTATCTAAATTTATTTGAATTTTATTAAATTCATTATATTTTAATGTGATATTTTTCTCTTTAGCTAAAGGATTTAATCTACTTATTATTTTTTCTAATAAGTGATTTATATAAGTTGCCTTGTAGTTTAAATTTAGTTTTTCTTTATCTAAATCAACTAATGATAATAAGTCATCAATTATATTATTTAATCTATCTACTTCAGAGTCAATATCAGATAAAAATTCTTTATATATTTCTTCATCTACTTTATCTTGATGTAATAATGAACCTGATAATAACTTTATTGAACTTAAGGGTGTTCTAAGTTCATGACTTACATTTGCCACAAAATCTTTTCTTTGTAAATCCACTTGATCAAGCTTGGTACTCATTATATTAAAAGCATTAGCTAATTGTTTGAATTCATCATTAGTTTTAATTTCAACTCTTTGATTCAAATTACCACGAGCCATATTCATTATGGCATTGGTAAATTTTTGTATGGGTTTTGAGAAGATATTTGCAAGTATAAAGCTAATTACAGCTATAGATATAATAGATATAATAGATATCAAATATAGTGCTTTTTTTATATCATCTACTCGTGTGTAAATATTATCTATAGAAGTTGAGGTAAGTACTGCGCCTTCTATCTTGCCGTTTAAGATAAGAGGAACTGATGTATACATTATATGTCCATATTTTTTATAATAATATTCATTAGATAAGCTTTTTCCTTTTAATGCAGAATTCACTTCACTATGATTAAATTTTTCCCCTTCAAATTCTTCCTTTGAATCTATTGTCACAGTTTTTTCTTCATCTAATATAATTATCCTTGAATTAATTTCTTTACTATAGTTTATAACTTCATTTTTTATTATTTCATATATTATAGAATTAGATCTAGATTCATTAGAATAATCAATATCATTTGCTATAATATTAGTTTTTGCTAACATATCTATATTTTTTTCTTGTAAATATATGTTAGTAATAGTCTTTGTAATAAATATATTTATAACAATTAACAATAAAATAACTAATAATAAATAGGTGGAAACAAGTTTCCACCTTATACTAATAAATTTTGTTTTTTTATTTGTTTTTGCCCCTAAAATAGTAACCAACTCCCCATTTTGTAAGGATGTATTCAGCTTGTGATGAATTTTTTTCGATTTTTTCTCTAAGTCTTCTGATATGAACATCTACTGTTCTTAAATCACCAAAATATTCATAACTCCATATTATTTCAAGTAATTCTTCCCTTGTAAATATCTTGCCTGGATTTGTAGCTAGCAATAAAAGTAAATCAAATTCCTTTGCTGTTAAATTGACATCCTTACCCTCTATTGAAACTTTTCTACCAAGTGTATTTATAGTAAAATCATCAACTTGAATCACTTGATCTTGAACTTTACTATTTTTGTTTACAGCTCTTCTTAAAATAGCTTTAATTCTTGCTTTTAATTCTAAAATGTTAAAGGGCTTTGTTAAATAATCATCTGCACCATATTCAAGTCCTAAAATTTTGTTCATATCTTCACCTTTTGCAGTTAACATTATTATAGGAACTGTTGAACTTTCTCTTATCTTTTGACACACTTCCAAACCATCCATTTCTGGAAGCATTAAATCTAATATAATTAGATCAAATTCATTTTCTGTTGCTTTCTTAAGTCCTTCTTTTCCATCAAAAGCTGTATCTATTTCATAGTTATCTTGTTCAAGGCTATATTTTAGACCTTTAACTAATAAAGCTTCATCATCTACAATGAGTATTTTACTATCCATTTCCATCACCTCAAATTAATTTTTCTCTTCATTTATATTAAAATAATATCCTCTTACCTTTAATTCTTTTAGTAATTTTTCTTCTATCAAAATCTTCTAACAATACAATAGCAATCTTTCTACTTGTATTTAAAGCATCTCTAAAATCCCCTAAAGAAATTGATTCATTTTCTTTTAAATATTCCTTTAAAACACTTATAGATTTTTCATAATAAACTTTAGAGATTATTAAATCTTCATTTAATAAAACTAAATCCTCAGATTGAATCATGGCATTTATTGTTTTTGAAATATCTTGATTTTTATAGTCTAATATATTGATTATATCACTAATCTTTGGAGTATTAAATTTTTCTTTTAGCATTAAATCATTTATATCATTTTTTATGCTTTTTTCTGATTCACTAAATTCTATTTCAAAATCTTTTAAAGATATAAATAAATCATTTTGTTTTAAAATATCATCATCTATTAATTTATCAATAAAAAGTTCCCCTAATTTAGGTTTTATATTAAAAAAGTATTTACTTCTTAATTCTTCTCTTAAAACACCCTTTTTTAAAGAATTTTTTTCATGATATTTATTTAAAAATTCTTTTATATCATCTTTTATTTTATTGAAATAATCAATATGAATAAAAGATTGTGTGTCTGATAGTTTGAAAGCTACTATTTTTTCTTCACCTATTAATTTTTTTATATTTTTTTTTATTTCTTCTTCTTTTGTAACAAGCTCAATTGATAAATCTTTTATAGATGCAAATTCTCTACTTCTTTCTTTGATACTTTCTTCTAAAATTTTTACCTTATTTCCAGTTTCTCTATTTTTTAATTCTTCTATTATATCTGCTTTAAATCTTTTTTTCTTTGATGGATTATTATCTAATACTATTCCTCCACCTACAGTAGTCATAGGTGAGTAAAATCTCACTATAAATCTATCGCCTATCTTAGATGAAGTTAAACTTTCAAGTCTTAGTTGTACATAACCACTTTCTCCAGGAGTTAAGTTTTCCTTATCTAGTACAACTGCTCTTGCTAGTATTTCTTCAGTACCTAAATATAACCTTAACCTTGTTCTATTTTCTATTATCCATGGTGAATTATCTAAAACATTCAATTTAACATCAAGCATTCTGGTGTTTACCATAGAATCTGGAAGTGATATTATATTTCCTTTTTCTATTTCTGATTTTTTTACACCTACTATATTAACAGCAACTCTTTGACCTGCAATTGCAGTTTCGGAATTCTCTCCATGAACCTGTATTGATCTTATTCTAGCCTTTAGCCCTTTAGGATAAATTTCTACTTCATCACTTATTTTTAAATTTCCTTGTAACAAAGTACCAGTAATTATAGTTCCAAAACCAGTAAGTGTAAATACTCTATCTATTGGTAACCTTGGAATATTTTCTATATCCCTATCTTCTATTTCACCCGTTAAAACATCAATTTCTTCTGCTAATTTATCTAATCCTTTGTTCTTGGTAGAAGAAATTTCAATTATTTTTGAATCTTTCAAGAAAGTATTTTCTACACTTTCATAAATATCTTCTTTTACAAGTTCTATCCAATCACTATCAACCAAATCAGTCTTAGTTAATGCTATTATACCTTTTTTTATATTTAAAAGATTAAGTATATTAAGATGTTCTATAGTTTGAGGCATCATGCCTTCATCTGCTGCAACTACTAGAATTACAACATCCATTCCACTTACACCTGCTAACATATTCTTTATGAATTTTTCATGTCCTGGTACATCTATTATTCCAGCACGTCTACCACTTGGTAGATCAAAATACGTAAAGCCAAGCTCTATTGATATACCTCTATCCTTTTCCTGTTTTAAATTGTCAGTTTCTCTGCCTGTTAGTGCTTTAATAAGGGTTGTTTTACCATGATCAATATGTCCTGCTGTTCCTATAATAACGTTTTTCAAACTATTCACCTCTATAATTATTTATTGCCCATTTAATTCCCTCAGATATAACTTGTATTTCATCTTCTCTTACTGTTCTTAGATCTATATATAGTTCATCATTTTTAATCCTTCCAACTATAGGAGGATTAAAATTTCTCAAACTTTCTTCAACTTTGTTCATCTTTTTATCTAATGATTTTATGATTATTACTTTTGTTTTTATTTGCTCAAGTGGTAATGATCCTCCACCTACTTGAGAGAAGTCATCTTTTATTTGTATTTTTATATTTTTTATATTAATTAATAAATCATATAATTTTTTAGCCTTATTTTCTATTTCTTCAATATTCATAGTAAGCATCTTTAATGTCTCGATGTTTTTTATAGCCTTATCTTCATCTAAATATTCTCTTAAAGTAAGTTCAAGTGCAGCTAATGTCATTTTATCAACTCTAAGTGCTCGTGTAAGTTGATTCTTTTTCATTTTTTCTATTAGATTCTTTTTACCTACTATTATTCCAGCTTGAGGCCCACCTAATAATTTATCTCCACTAAAACTAACTATATCTACGCCCTTTTCTATAGATTCTTGGACTGTAGGTTCATAACTCAATCCATATTTGCTTAAATCAATAAGTACCCCACTACCTATATCTTCTACTACCGGAATATTGTTTTTCCTTCCTATTTCTACTAGTGATTCTAAATCTACACTTTCTGTAAATCCTAGTATTTTATAATTACTTGTGTGAACCTTTAGTAAAAGTCCAGTTTCCTCATTTATTTCTCTTTCATAGTCAAATTCATGTGTTTTATTTGTAGTGCCTACATCAACTAAATGAGCTCCACTTTCTTTCATAACATCAGGGATTCTAAAAGAACCTCCTATTTCAACCAATTCACCACGAGATACTATAACTTCCTTTTTTTTAGCTAGACTAGATAATATAAGCATAACAGCTGAAGCATTGTTATTAACTACAAGGCTTGCCTCTGCACCTGTTATTCTACATATAATATCTTCTATATGACTATATCTTGAACCTCTTTTACCTTCTTTTAAATCATATTCTAAATTAGAGTAATTTGATGAAGTTTCTATTACTTTTTCCATTATCTCTTTTGATATTAAAGATCTTCCTAAATTAGTGTGTATGACTGTTCCGGTTGCATTTATAAGTTTTTTAAGCTTTGGTTTTATTTTATCTTTCGCAGATTTGATTATTATTTGGCTTATATTATCTATATTTTCATATAAATTTTCTTTTTTTATATTATTTGAGATATCAAATCTGAATTTATCTAGAGTATCTCTTATGGATTCTATGATAATCTCTCTTGGGAGATATTCTAGAGCTTCCTTTATCTTTTCTTTTTCTAAAATATCATCTACTTTAGGTAAAGATCTAAATAATTCTTTTTTATCTGTCATTACCTCACCTCTTATTCTACAACTATATAATGATCTTGCTTTGCGAGTACTCTTCCTACTAGCCTATATTCTGTATCTAGGTCTTTTAATTTTTCCATTAATCCATCTTTTTTTTCTTTAGATACAGATATTAATAATCCTCCTGATGTTTGAGGATCAAATAATATATCTCTTAAAGGTTCTGATACATCTTCACTTATTTTTACATTATCTCCTATAAAAGTTTTATTATTATATGCTCCTTCAGGTATTATTCCCATATTTGCAAGTTCATAAGCTTCTTCTATGAAATGTACTTTGTCTGAGTAAAAAACAAAAGTTTTGTTACTTCCCTTTGCCATTTCAAGTCCATGTCCTAAAAAGCCAAAACCTGTAACATCTGTAGCACTATTTACTCCAACTTCCATCATAGAATCTTTTGCCTTTTTGTTTAATGTAGTCATAGTTTTTATAGCTTCTTTATATCCATTTTCACTAGCCATATCAGCCTTTATTGCAGTATTTAATATTCCAATTCCAAGTGGCTTTGTAAGAATTAGATAGTCTCCTTCTTTTGCACTACTATTTCTTACAACATCTTTTGGATTTATAAATCCTGTAACTGAAAGCCCATATTTAGGTTCATCATCTTCTATGGTATGTCCACCTACTATTAGTGCTCCTGCTTCTAATACTTTATCATTTCCACCTTTTAATATTTCTGTCATTACATCAGCTGATAAACAATTTGGAAATGCAATGATATTCATTGCAAGTTTTGGATCTGATCCCATAGCATAAATATCACTCATAGAATTTGCTGCAGCAATTTGTCCAAATACATATGGATCATCTACAACTGGTGTAAAAAAATCAACTGTTTGAATTATTGCAGTATCATCATTTATCTTATATACTGCTCCATCATCTGAAGTATCTATCCCAACTATTAAATTAGGATCGACATTTTTAGGTATATGACACAAAACTTGTGCCAAGGTCTCAGGACCTATTTTACCTGCTCAGCCAGAAGCAGATGTCATTTGTGTAAGTCTAAGTTCTTCTTTCATATATATTACTTCCTTTCTAAATCGTAAGTTTATTCTTTATATTTTCAAAAGTTTTTTCTCCAATTCCATCTACATTCATTATATCTTCTATCTTTATGAATTTAGTCTTAGCTCTATATTCTATAATATTATTTGCCTTTACTTTGCCTATTCCAGGAAGTGATTCTAAACTTGCATTATCAGCAGTATTAATATTTATTTTTGAACTATCATCTGCTGGATTTCCTTCATGAGTCTGTGTGTTTTGATCACTTTCATTATTTATTATTTCTTCTTCTCCAATTTTATAGATATGAATCTTTTCTTCATCAACAATTTTTTTAGCTAAATTAACCTTATTTATATCAGCTTCTTGTGTAAGTCCACCTGCAATTTCTACAGCATCATTGACTCTACTTTCAGCTTCTAATGTAAATATTCCAGGATTATTTACTGCTCCACTTATATGGATTACAATATCTGCTAAGTCTACTTGAAGATCCTCTTCTTTAGTCTCTATTTCATTTTCCAAATTAGAATTGTCTAAGTTTGTAGAAGCTTCATAAACTATATCCTCTTCCCTATCCATTAGTAAATTAAATCCTATTACACCTATGACAAGTATAACTAATATAAGTATAACTATTTGCTCCTTTTTTGTAAAGCTTGGCATAATTTAACCCCCTTAAATCAATACAATATAGTTATACTTCTACAAAAAAATACAAATTCCTTTAAAATTTATATAATAATTTTAAAAAAGTATTTTTTTGTTTAAAATCTATGCTATTTTCTGTTATACTATATAATATCTAAATATAAGAAGGTGGAAAATTGAAAAAAAGTATAGTTATAATTGTAATAATGCTCATATTGAATTTGAACTTAGCAGTATATGGACAAAGTAATGATTTATTAAAGGATGATATAAATGCACAATCAGCCATTTTAATTAATGGAGAAACAGGTGAAATATTATTTGAAAAAAACATGCATAAAAAAATGTATCCAGCCAGTACTACAAAAATACTTACTGGTATACTTGCTCTTGAACAAGGTGACTTAGATAAAATTGTAACTGTAGATGATAAGACACCTTTTGAAATTGATGGTACGCATATAGCTCTTGAACCAGGAGAAGAACTTCGCTTTAAAGAACTTTTAAATGCAATGCTCATAGAATCAGCCAATGATGCTGCTCTAGTACTTGCAAAAGATATGGCAGGAAGTGTAGAGGATTTTTCTAAATTAATGAATGAAAAAGCAAAGGAAATTGGAGCAATTAATTCTAATTTTGTAAATCCAAATGGACTCCCTGATGAAGACCATATTTCTACAGCTTATGATTTAGCTATGATTGCTAAATATGGTATGAAAAACAAGCAATTTAGAAATATAGTGAAAAATTATCAGTACAGTATAGAAGCTACTAACATGAAAAACGAAAGAAGAAATATGCAATCTGTAAATAAATTATTATATAGTAATCAAAAAATAAATTTAGATGGCAATTACATAGATATAAAGTATGATGGAGCAATAGGGGTTAAAACAGGATATACAAAAGATGCAGGAAATTGTCTAGTATCTGCTGCAAAAAGAGATGGAAAAATGCTAATATCTGTAGTTTTAAAATCACAAGGAACTAATTTATGGATAGATACACATAAACTTTTAAATCATGGTTTCAATGATTTTGATAAAAAAATATTGGGTTTTAAAAATGAATTCGTGAAAAATATTGATATAAATAATGGAGATAAGGATTTTGTTACAGGAGTTATTTCAGAAGATGTTTCAGTTTCATTAAAAAGTGATATGAAAAATGATATATCTAAGAAAATTAAAATAAATGACAATATAAGAGCTCCTATTGAAAAGGGTGAAGTCTTAGGCAGTATTGAGTATATTAATGATGAAAAGATTATAGAGAGTGTAAATATAGTCTCAGCAGAAGAAATAAGTCTCATAGCAGGTTATGAAAAAACTCTTTCTGCTTCTCTATTTAATGATTTTAATATATGGTGGATTGTAATTATTCTTTTTTTATTTTTGATTTTAAGAATTAACATACTCAGAAAAAGACGAAAAAAGAGAAAAAGAAAGAAAAGAAAAATATAAAGAAGGCTCAATCTTGAGCCTTCTTTATTTGAATCTTCTTATTTCATCTAAATAATTATATATTGTATAAATAGATACACATAATTTTTCTGCTAAATATTCTACTGAACCTTTTATTAGAAAAACACCTTTTTCTTCCAATTGATTTACTACTTCTATTTTATCGTTTCTTGTTAAATATTTTATAGGTTTAGCTTTTTCTTCTAATACTTCTCTAACCAAACTATATAAAATATCATTTACATTTTCAAAATTATTTTTTGAATAATCTATAGTTTTTTCTTTTTCATCTATTGTTTGCGTAAGTTCTGATATAACTTTTTGTGCTACCAAAAATTCGGATATATCTACATTTATACATAAGCAGCCTATAACTTCATTTGACTCATCTTTTATAAAAAGAGTAGATGATTTTAATGTTCTCCCATCTTTTGTTATAGTTTTATATTTGATAAGATTTTTTTCATATTCATCTTCTCTTAGAGCTTTTATACCTTTTTCAGCCATAGGGCTTCCAATTTCTCTGCCTGTAATGTGACCATTGGATATTGCTATAACCGAATTTTCAGGATTTTTTAAATCGTGTAAAACTACCTCACAATTACTTCCAAGTGTCTTTGAGATCCCTTCTACAAGTGGTATCATATTTAATAATAAGGGATGTACTTTCTTTATAGTCATCTTTTCACCTCATTAGTTTGCTACAATGTTTACTAATTTTTTAGGTACAACTATCACCTTTCTTATCGTTTTACCTTCTATGAGATTCTTTATTCTTTCACTTTCTAAAGCCTCTTTTTCTAAATCTTCTTTAGATAAGTCAGATCCAACCATCATTTTATCTCTTACTTTGCCATTTACCTGTATAACTACTTGCACTTCATCTTTTATAAGTGCAGCTTTTTCATATTTAGGCCATCTTACATCATGCACACTTTGAGTTTTGCCAATCATATTCCATAACTCTTCACTTAAATATGGAGAAAAAGGAGCAAGCAATACTATTGTAGTTTCAATAGCTTTTGATAATAATTTATTTTTGTTTTTATTTTCATTTTCATTTACTTCTCTAAATTTATTTGTATCATTTACAAATTCCATTATTGCAGATATAGCTGTATTAAAATTAAATCTTTCTTTTATATCCTCTGTTACTCTTTTTATGGTATTGTTTAGAGAATAATTAAATTCTTTTTCTTTCTTGCTTAATTTACTTATATCATTTAATTCTTTGCCATTATAATTATCTCTTAATTCATCTATTAACCTATATACTCTATTTAAAAATCTAAAGCAACCTTCTACTCCACGTTCATTCCACTCTAAATCTCTTTCAGGTGGGGCTGCAAATAATACAAAAAGACGTGCAGTATCTGCTCCATAATTATTTACTATCTCTTCAGGACTTACTACATTGCCTTTTGATTTAGACATCTTAGCTCCATCTTTTAAAACCATTCCTTGGGTAAGTAAATTTTCAAATGGTTCATCTACTGGAGAAAGTCCCATGTCATACAATACCTTTGTAAAGAATCTTGCATATAATAAATGTAGTATTGCATGTTCTACTCCGCCTATATATTGATCAACTTTCATCCAATATTTTGCATCTGACTTTTCAAAAGCTTTTTTGTCATTATTAGCATCAGTGTATCTTAAAAAGTACCAAGAACTATCTACAAATGTGTCCATTGTATCAGTTTCTCTTCTTGCCTTCTTACCACATTTTGGACAGGCAGTATACATAAATTCCTTACTTGTAAGTAATGGAGATTCACCTTTTCCACTGAATTCTACATCTGTAGGTAGAAGTACAGGTAAATTTTCTCTAGCTACAGGTACTACTCCACAGTCATCGCAATAAACCATAGGTATTGGTGTTCCCCAATATCTTTGTCTTGAGATAAGCCAATCTCTAAGCCTATAATTCACAGTTTTTTTACCTAGGTTTTCTGATTCAATATATTTTGTTATTTCTTTTGATGCTTTTTTTGTCGTTAAGCCATCAAATTTATCAGAATTTACAATTATACCATCTTCTACATACGCTTCATTTAGCTTAGCATCTTCTTCACCAGCTTTAACTATTACTCTTCTTATATCTAAATCATATTTTTTAGCAAATTCAAAATCGCGAGCATCATGTGCTGGTACTGCCATTATAGCACCTGTTCCATAGTCTATTAATACATAATTTGCTATATATATTGGTATCTCCTTTTTAGTTAAAGGATTTATAGCATATCTACCTGTGAAAACTCCTTCTTTTTCTGTATCAAGTGATGTTCTATCAATATCTGATATATGTTCTAATTTTCTTTTAAAATCCCTTATAGTATCTTCATATTGACTATCCTTTACTAATTTATTTACTAAAGGATGCTCAGGAGCTAAAACCATATAAGTTACACCATAAATAGTGTCAGGACGAGTAGTAAATACATTTAACTCATTATCAAAGTCTTTGATTTTAAAGTTTATTTCAGCACCTTCACTTTTACCTATCCAGTTTTTTTGCATTGATTTTACTTTTTCAGGCCACCCATCTAACTTATCCATATCTTCTAACAATCTATCTGCATATTCTGTGATTTTAAAATACCATTGGTCAAGTTCCTTTTTACCAACTTCACTATCACATCTTTCACAATTTCCATTTACTACTTGCTCATTGGCTAAAACTGTTTCACAAGATGGACACCAGTTAACAGCATAATTTTTCTTATATGCTAAACCCCTATTATACATTTCTATAAAAAATTCTTGTGTCCACTTATAATAATCTGGTGAACATGTAGCTATTTCTCTATTCCAATCATAAGAAAGACCTATTTCTTTTAACTGTTCTCTCATATCAGCAATATTTTCTAAGGTCCATTTATTTGGATGAATACCATGTTTTATAGCTGCATTTTCTGCTGGAAGCCCAAATGAATCCCAGCCCATAGGATGAAGCACATTGTAGCCTTCCATTCTCTTAAATCTAGCTACTACATCTCCTATTGAATAGTTTCTCACATGCCCCATATGAATACGTCCTGATGGATAAGGGAACATTTCTAATTGATAGTATTTCTTTTTGTCTGTCTTAAAGCTTTCAAATGCACCTTTGTCTTCCCAATTTTTCTTCCATTTCTTTTCAATCTTACTGAAATTATAAGTCATATTTTCACTCCTATTTATATATTTTAAAATTATTAAACATTAAAAAACTTCTCATCTCTATCTATTGATTTAGATAGGGACGAGAAGTTACTCGCGGTACCACCCTAATTGACTATAAAGCCCACTTAAGAGTCTTTTAATGGAGACTAATCTATAATCTAAAGTAAGTTCAATAATTAAAAATTATCAGCTTCCACCAACACTGACTCTCTAAAAATTTCTATATTATCTACTACTCTTTATAATACTTTATTAAATTTTATCTATTATAAATATTATATATTAACTAATGTAATTGTCAATATCAATTTTATTTCCATCTGCCCACAATCTTTCCAAGTTATAAAATCCTCTCTCATCTTTATGGAATATATGAATTATTATGTCTGTAAAATCTAATAATATCCATCTTCCTTTTCTATGTCCTTCTTTTGCCCTTAATATATATCCTTCTTTTTTTAATTTATCATCTATAGCATCAGCTATTGCTATTACTTGTCTTTCATTGTTTCCACTACATATCATAAAATAATCTGCAATACTTGTAAGTTCACTAACTTCTAAAACATCTATATCATGAGCTAGTTTATCATCTGCTGCATTTATAATTAATGCTAATTTTTCTTTAATTTCTTTCAATTTATCATCTCCTAAATATTATTTTCATTTTTTAAAATCAAGCTATTTCTAGTTTCAATCGTATCAGGATGTATTAGAAAACCTCTATCAATTATATATTTCAAAGTATTATCCATGGCAAGTACCATTGATTTATCAATGTTTTTAAAAGCTAAGTCTCTTATATGATCTATACCAGGAAAACTTCTATTTGGTTCTATAAAATCAGCCATAAATATTATCTTTTCTAACATAGTCATATTGCATCTTCCTGTTGTGTGATATTTTATGGCATTTAATATATCTTCATCTACTATATTATACTTAAGTTCTGCTATTTTTGCTCCTAAATAAGGATGAATTAAATGATGATTGTTTTTTAAAATAACATCTAATATTATATCAAATTCATTTGCTTTTTCAAGTAATACTTCCCTATCTTTATATTTAGCTGAGTCATGTAAAAGGGCTGCTAATTCTGCTTTTTTTTCATCCACATTATAAGTTTTTGCAAGTTTTATAGCCATATCTACTACTCTAATAGTATGCTTATATCTCTCTTCATCTATTTCATTTTTTAATATTTCTTTTATTTTAGAAATCTCCATGGTATCCTCCTATCTATAAAATTCTTTTTCTACAATATAATTTATAACCGAATCACTAGTCATATATTTAATGGTTTTATTTTCCTTTATTCTTTTTCTTATCTGACTAGAAGATACATCCATAGGGGCAATGGTAAGAAAGCTTATTTTCTTATTATATTTTTTTTCTAATTTATCTATTTGAAAATTCACTTCATCTAAATTATATCCTGGTCTTGTCGCTGCTATAAATGTGCATATATTAAGTAATTCTTCAGTATCTTTCCAATTTTCTATATCTAGTATAGAATCTGCTCCTGTTATAAAAAAAAGTTCAGAGTCCTTATAAATTACATTTAATTTTTTTAATGTGTCTATTGTATAACTTGTCCCTATCCTATTAGTTTCAATATCAGATACGGTAAAATATTTGTTCTTTATTGTTGCAAGTATAGTCATTATATACCTATCTAAGGCAGGTATTAATTTAGTCTTATCTTTATGAGGAGGAGATCCAGTAGGGATAAATATTACTTTATCTAAATTGAATTTTTTTCTAGTTTCTTCTGCAATTATCAAATGGCCTATGTGTATAGGGTTAAAGGTTCCTCCCATTATTCCTATTCTTTTGATTTTTCGCATTATATCACTCCAATTAACTATTATGAAAATTAATCCTCTAAAAAGAAGATTAATTTTCATCTATAAAAGCTTTTAATTCATCTATTTCTTCTGAATCTGAAGAAGAAATCTCTTCTATCTTTTCTTTTTCAAAATTTTTAAAATAAATTATCATACTTCCATTTACATCATTTTCATAACGTATGCATCTGTAATTTTCTTCATACAGATTTTTTACCTTTTCTATATTAGTCATATCTACAACAACTCCTTTATATATATTTATAATTCTTACCTGAGTTGCCTTAAATATTCATTACTTAGGTAAATTTATTTTTTTGTTTTCTTCTGATTCCCTATATAATATTATTTTATTTCCTATCGCTTGAACAAATTCAGAATTAGTCTTTTCTGCAAGCTCATTTGCTACTTCTTTAGCATCTAAAAGATTATTATTTAAAACATTTAATTTAATCAATTCTCTAGCTTCTAAGGCTTCATCAACTTGTTCTATCAAATTATCAGATAAACCATTTTTACCTATTTGAAGTATTGAATCCATATCATGTGATTTTTTCTTTAAAAAACTTCTTTGTTTTCCTGTAATCATATTTCTACCTCTTTTCTTTTAATTTTATTCAAAGAATTCAAATTCATATCCACAAATATTTACTGAATCCTCTTCATTTATTCCAAGTTCTCTTAATCTATCAATTATACCTAATTCTCTTAATCGCTTTTGAAAATATCTTGTAGAATCTACATCCTCTAAGTTTGTTGAATCCATTAATTTTTGAGCTATAGCTCCTTCTACAAAATATTCGCCATCTTCTTCTTTAACTATAATATCTTTCTCATCCTTTGAATCATAAGTCTTTATATCTTCTTCTACTTCTATTAGTGACTCCATATCTCCTGTTTCTTTAAGCATATTACTTATTTTATATACAAGATCTTTAACACCTGTTTTAGTTGCAGCAGATAATTTGTATACATTATAACCTAATTTTTCTATTTCTTCTTTAAAGTCATTAAACTTATCATTATTTGGCATTAAATCACTTTTATTTGCTACCACTATTTGAGGTCTTCTTGCTAGTTTTTCATTGTATAATTTTAATTCTTCATTTATTTTATGAAAATCTTCTATTGGATCTCTTCCCTCTTGTCCTGATATATCTACCATATGAACTAATACTTTTGTTCTTTCAATATGTCTTAAAAACTCATGACCAAGACCTGTTCCTTCATGGGCACCTTCAATAAGTCCTGGTATATCTGCTATTACAAAATCATTTGCATCATTTAATTTAACAACACCTAAATTAGGATTTATAGTAGTAAAATGATAATTAGCAATCTTTGGTTTTGCAGCTGAAACTATAGAAAGTAAGGTTGATTTACCTACATTAGGAAATCCAATAAGTCCTACATCTGCAAGTAGTTTAAGTTCTAATATTATCCATCTTTCTTCACCAGCAGCTCCACCTTCAGCAAATCTTGGAGCTTGCCTTGTAGGTGTTGCAAATTTTGCATTACCTTTACCACCTCTACCACCTTTTGCTACAGTAAAGGTATGGTTTTCTTCTGTTAAATCTGCAATTACCCTACCTGTTTCTTCATCTCTTACAATAGTTCCTGCAGGTACATTGATTATTAAATCTTCACCCTTACTACCATATTGTCTTTTTGATCTCCCATTTTCACCTGATTCTGATTTGAAATGTTTTTTAAATCTCAAATCCATAAGAGTTCTAAGTCCTACATCTACCTTTAAAATAACATTTCCACCATGGCCACCATCTCCACCTGCAGGTCCACCTGAGGGTTCATACTTTTCTCTTCTCCATGCAACTGCTCCATGGCCACCATTTCCACCTTTAACAAATATCTTTGCTTTATCTATAAACATTTTTATCATCCTCATTTACTTTTACTTTACATATAATTTTACCCATATGTAATGTTTACCTCAAAAGTCTATAAATTATTCACTAATAAAAAAATAAAGACCTACCACAATAGGTAGGCCCGGTATTATTTAGCAATAGCTTCTTGAGGATATACACTCACTTGCTTTTTGCCTTTTCCTTTTCTTTCGAATTTAACTACTCCATTTACTATAGCAAATAAAGTATCATCTCCACCCTTTTTAACATTAATTCCTGGATGAATTTTAGTTCCTCTTTGTCTAACTAATATATTTCCTGATAGTACGTTTTGTCCATCGCCTCTTTTAACTCCAAGTCTTTTAGACTCACTATCACGACCATTTTTTGAACTACCTACCCCTTTTTTATGAGCAAATAATTGTAAATTCATTAACATCACTTACACCTCCCGATAGTCTAGGCTTATATAATCTGGATAAGATTCCGCTACACTTTTTATGCCGATTAATACTGTATTTAATACAATTTGTGATTTTTCAAAATCATCTTTATTTAGGTTTTTTGGTAATATTACTTTAATATATCCATCTTCTATTAGATAAGATATTTTCAAGTTTAAAAATTCTAACAAAGACATTAAACCAGTTTGAGCAAGTACAGATACTGCCGCACAAACTATATCTTTACCATGTTCATCATAACCTGTATGACCATTCATGATATATTTAAGTATATTACCATCATCATCAAAGAAAAATTCAACTTTAGTCATTTATATCACTAGGCGTTAATTTTTTCAATTTGTATTTTTGTATAAGGTTGACGATGCCCTTGCTTCTTTCTATAATCTTTCTTTGCCTTAAATTTATATACGATTATTTTCTTTCCTTTTCCATGTCCAACTATTGAAGCATCAACAGTTGTATTTTCAACAAATGGCTTGCCTACTTTAACATCACCATCATTAGATACAAATAACACTTTATCAAACTTGATACTATCTCCTTCGTTTCCAGCTAACTTTTCAACGAAAAGAGTATCACCTTCTTGAACTCTATATTGTTTTCCTCCAGTTTCAACTACTGCATACATTACACTTACACCTCCTCAAACCAGTCTCGCCAAATAATAGGTACTCTCGTTTTAAAACCTAAATTGAGCGGCTACTTACAGAATAACATTTTATCAAATATTTATCCCCTTGTCAATCAAATCTTTAACTCTACCCATTTTTTTATTTTTAATTTCATCAATATTCAAATCATTATTTTCTTTGAAAAATATTTTTATATCATTGTTTTCTTCAATAGAATTTATTGCTTTTTCATGATTTTTGATTATATCTTCAAATTTATAAGAATTTAATTCAAATAAGACTGCAGATGAAGATGTATGGTTTTTTACTCTCTTTACTTCTTTTTCAATTTTAGTTAATAAAAACCCAGTTGATTTTATTTTGCCAGTTCCCTTGCAACATTTACAAGTAGATAAAACTTGTGTTGATAGTTTGTTCCTACTTTTCTTTCTGGTCATTTCAACAAGTCCAAGACCTGTCATGCCAATAACAGTAGTTTTTATTCTATCTTTTTTTAATTCTCTTTTTAAAAGTTCTATAAGTTCATCTTCTTCACCACTATTAAACATATCTATAAAATCAATTATTATTATTCCACCTATATTTCTAAGTCTTAATTGCTTTGCAATTTCTTTTGCTGCTTCAATATTAGTCTTAAAAACAGTGTCTTTTAGATCTATACTTCCTACAAATTTCCCAGTATTTACATCAATAGAAGTAAGAGCTTCAGTTTCATCAATTACTAGATATCCTCCACTTTGAAGCCATACTTTCTTTTCAATTGCTGATTCTATTTGCAAGTTGATAGATAATTCACTAAATAAATCACTATCTTCTAGGTAGTTAATTCTATCCTTTAAATTTGGTGATATAACCTTAACTAATTTTAGTATTTCATCATACTTTTCTTTGTTGTTTATAAGTACCTCATCTATTTTTTTAGTGAATATATCTCTAATAGTGCGTTTAGGTAAATCTAAATCTTTATATATTAACCTAGGTGAAGATCCAACATTTTCTTCTGCCATTATTTTAGAATATAAATCTACTAAATAATTTATATCTATTTTAAGTTCATCTACAGATTTATCTATTGAAGCTGTCCTCAATATAAGACCCATATCTTCAGGCTTTAATTCATTTGCCAAATCTTTTAATCTTTGTCTTTCATTTTCTTTGTTTATTTTTCTAGATACTCCTACATAAGTATTATAAGGCATGAGTACTAAATATCTACCAGGTAGAGAAATATGAGTAGTTACTCTTGGTCCTTTTGAATCATATGGTTCTTTTATCACTTGTACTATTAGCTCATCACCTTGTTTGACCAAATCATTTATTGATAAATTTTTATAATCTACTCCATTTATATATTGCTCCTTAGGCAAGGCATCTTTTATATAAAGAAAAGCATTTTTACTAAGCCCAATGTCAACAAAGGCTGCTTGCATTCCTTTAAGTACATTTACTACCCTACCTTTATAAACATTTCCTTGTACTTTATTTTCATCTTTTTTTTCATGAAATACTTCTATTAGTTCATCAGCTTCTAAAACTGCCACCCTATCTTCATATGTTCCAACATCAATTATTATTTTATTCATTAAATCACTCCCAATGAGGACTTTAAGTAAATAATTCTACTCTATGAATTTTATAATCAGAGCTATTTACCATTAACCCTTCATTTATTAAAGAATCTATTAAAAGCTCAGGCTTTAAATTTCCACTACTACCTGTTTGTAATAAAGTTTTTAAAACAATCTTATTTCCTTCAAAAGATACTAGGCTAAGTTCATATATATTACTTCTTATATCAATATCTCTCTTTATAGTTCTACCTTTTTTCTTTTTGCTTTTTGTTATATATATTTCATCTTTTTCTATGAAATTATCAATAATATCTTTAACATCATTCTCATTGATATTTTCTAATAGTTCAACTTCTATTGTATAAGTAGAAGATTTAACCAAGGACATTAAGGAACTTTTATCATCAGTATAATTGGCCTCTAAAATTTCTATCCCTTGTGGAAGAACATTGTTCATCTTTTCTATGAATTCATTGGAATTTATTTTTTCCTTTAATTCTAAATCCATATATTCAGCCTCACTTGTAGTGCCAAGTGCTAGTGCTGTAGCAAAAGAAAATTTGGGCTTAGGGTTATATCCTTCTGAATACTCTATGGGTATACTGGCGCGTCTAAATGCCCTCTGAAACAATCTCATAAGGTCTAGATGAGAGATGTATTTCATAAGTAAATGTTTTTTGAATTTTATTCTTAATTTTAGCATTAGCACAAGTCTCCTTTAAATCCTTTTTCTATTCCACATCCACTACAACTTACCTTACAATTTGGAGTTAATTCAGAGAGTTTTGCCTTTTCATTTTCTTTTATTAAGAATGATTTACTTACACCTATATCTATGAATTCCCAAGGTAATACTTCTTCATAATCTCTTTGTCTATTAGCATAAAATGCTGGGTCAATTTCTAATTTTTCAAATGCATCCATCCACACATCATATTTGAACCTGTCTCTCCATCCATCAAACTTAGCTCCATTTTTAAATGCTTCTATAAGAACTTTTGAAACCTTTCTATCTCCTCTAGCAAAAACCGCTTCAAGAAAACTTGTCTTTGCATCATGAGTATCAAATTTAATCTTTTTATCTTTTATTATAGTTTTAAGATAATCTTGTTTTTCTTTAAATTCTTCTAATGTACTTTGAGGATACCATTGAAATGGAGTAAAGGCTTTGGGTACAAAACAAGAAGCAGATGTGTTTATTTTAAGATTTCCTTTTAAGTTTTCTTTAGGTCTATTAAAAAATTCACCTCTAACCTTATAGGCAAGATCCTTTATGCCTTCTAAATCTTCTTTAGTTTCAGTAGGAAGTCCTATCATAAAATATAACTTCACCGTTGACCAACCCATATTAAATGCATCCCTTGATGCCTTTAATAAATCTTCTTCATTTATTCCCTTGTTTATAACATCCCTAAGTCTTTGACTTCCTGCTTCTGGAGCAAATGTAAGCCCTGTTTTTCTTACCTTTTGTATCTCTTGTATTAAGTCAAGAGAAAAAGAATCAAGTCTAAGAGATGGAAGTGATAATCCAATTTTATCTTCCTTAAATTCATCCATTAAACGAATTACTAAATCTTCTAATTCAGAATAATCACTAGTAGAAAGTGAAGATAAAGATATTTCTTCATGACCTGTTGATTTTATTAATTTTTTTGCAATTTTTAATAAACTTTCTACACTTCTTTCACGAACAGGCCTATAAATCATACCTGCTTGACAGAATCTACAGCCTCTAGTGCATCCTCTAAATATTTCAAGTATTACTCTATCATGTACCGTTTGAATGAAGGGTACAATCATTTTATCAAGATAATAAGTTTCATCAAGATTTTTCTGAATTACCTTTTTAATTTTACGAGGATAATCTTCATTCTTAGCTATCATTTGATCTATAGTCTTATCTTCCTTATATTTGATATTATAAAATGAAGGTATATATATACCTTCTATATTTAATATTGATTCTAAGAATTCTTTTCTAGTTAATTTTTGCTCTTTAGATTCTTTATGCTTTTGCATAACCTTTAAAATAGTTTCTTCAGCTTCACCTATGATAAAAAAGTCAATTATATCAGCTAAGGGTTCAGGATTATAAACACAAGGTCCTCCTGCTAAGATAAGGGGATCTGATTCTGTTCTATCCTTACTTTCTAAAGGAATATTAGATAAATCTAACATATTTAATATATTTGTATAGCTCATTTCATATTGAAGTGTAAATCCTACAAAATCAAATTCATCTAAAGGTGTTTTAGTTTCTAAAGAATAAAGTGGGATATTGTTTTTTCTCATTTGATCTTCCATATCTACCCATGGAGAAAATACTCGCTCGCAATAAATTCCTTCTTCATTATTTAAAAGATTATATAATATATGTAGTCCCAAATGACTCATTCCTACATCATAAATATCTGGAAATGCAAATGCAAATCTAGTCTTTATATCTTCTTCTTTTTTAATGTAAATATTTTGTTCATTGCCTATATATCTGGCAGGCTTTTCTACTTTGAGTAATATTTTATCTAATGTTTCTTGTTTAATCAAATTAATCATCCTTAATTTAAATTTACTTTTTAGTACAAGAGTATTTTATCATTTTTTACTATTAATTAGTAGTGTTTCTATATTTTCTGTTACTCCATTTACTATTATACCATTAAAAAAACATTCCTCGCTTATATTGCCCAAGAAATTTCCTTCATTATCAATTATAAATATTATATTATATCTATTAGGTAATATAATATCTAATATACTTTTTAGTTCAGTACCCTTTAAGACTATCAAAAAGTGAGTTTTCATTACAGATTTATTTTTTAATTTTTTCTTTTTTCTTCCTATGCCTCTAGTTAAAATAAAGGCTGCCATTTCATTTTCAACTTTGGCAGCCTTATATAGATAAATAGTCATAGTAGCTAAAATAATTATTTCAAATATATCCTTTACATATAATAGGCCTATTAAAAATAATAATGATAAACTTATTTTACCTACAATATTTGTAAATTTATTTGCAAATTTAAATCCTCCATGAATATATAATATTCCTCTTAAAATCCTACCTCCATCCAAAGGCATTATGGGTAAAATATTCACTATGAATAAGATTAGATTAACTTCAATAAAAAAATCTAATAAGATTATTCCTGTGAAATTTATATATATTTTATACGATATTATAAACAATATAAGATTAACTAAAGGACCTGCTATGCTTATCATTATTTCTTTGATTGGCTCTATCCCCAAAGGATATTCAAATTTAATTATAGCTCCTAATGGAAATATATTGACCTCTCTTATCTTAACATCTTCTATTATTGCTACAATCAAATGTCCTATTTCATGAAATGATAATACTACAAACAATATAATAAATTCAAGCATATAATTATTAAAATACATTATTAAAATTATAGGTATTAATAGTAAATGGAAATTTATGTCTATCTTTTTAAATGTAAATAATTTCATCTCTCACCTTCCTATCAAATAAGCAATATATCTTCATTTGTAAAATCTATATTCTCTAAGGGGTCTATAACTTCATCATCCTTATATAATTCAATTCTAAAGTCTAAACTTCCATCATTCTTTTTTATAGTACCTATCTTTTCACCTTTTTTTACATTTTGATTAATTTCTTTATCAATAATATCAAATCCATAATATTTTGCCGTGTATTCATCATGTTCTATTACTATGAATTTTCCATATATATTATCCTTACCTATCTCTTTTATTGTTCCATCAGCTATTGATTTTACCTCTTCTTCATTTGCAACTACATCTATTCCTTTATTAAATACCTCTACGTTATTAGATTTTTTATACATGCCATAGCCCCTATATAAAGAACCCGAAACAGGAAAAATATAATTAGAAGTGTTTTCATCAAATATATTATTAAAAACTTCCCTTTCCTTTATCTTATCAATAACTAATATAGTATCTGATTTGATATTTCTATCATTTTCCAAAAAATATTTTACTGTTTTAATTGTATTTTGTGCAGATTCTACATTAAATAATTTAATTACAATTATAGTTATAACGATTAAAACACAAAAAAAAGTTTGAATAAATAATTTCCTATAACTTTCTTTGTTGTATTTAGTTTTAGTTTGATATCTTTTTCTTTTATTAAACATTTTATTATTCATATTTATCTCCTACCTTATAAGTATTCTTATTACTAGATTATTTAATAAGGATAGATTTTATTACAAAAAAACAACCTAATCATTAATGATTAGGTTGTTTTTTTATTTCTCTCCAAGAAAGATCTCCACGTTCCATTCCTTTAATAAGGACCTCAGCACTACCCATATTAGTAGCAAGTGGTATATTATGAACATCACATAAACGAAGAAGAGCTAAAACATCAGGTTCATGTGGTTGTGCTGTCAGAGGATCTCTTAAAAATATTACTATGTCCATATTATTTATAGCTATCATAGCTCCTATTTGTTGATCTCCACCTAAGGGTCCAGAATTAAAACGAGTTATATCTAAATTAGTATTTTCCTTTATTCTAAGACCTGTTGTACCTGTGGCAAATAAATTATGTTTTTTTAAAGTATCTTCATATGCTACAGAAAAATTAATTATATCATCTTTTTTCTTATCATGTGCAATAAGTGCTATATTCATTTTTTTAACTCCTTACTTCATATGTTTATCTTTCATTTTTATAATAGGTATATTAGCAACTAGAGCAGGTATTGGAGAATTATCAGATTCTCTTCTTGTCCTAGTAAATTGTATATCCAAACCTTCTTCATCGATTTCCATATAATCAGATATTACATTTATAATATCACCCTTTATCATCTCTAAAAATTTTGGAGATACATTAGTTCTATCATGAATAAGTACTAGTTTTAATCTTTCTTTGGCAACACTTTTACTTTTATTGTTAGATTTTCCTAAAAAATCAAATAAGCCCATCGTTATCCCCCCTCTTATTTTTTACCAAAAAATATTTTCTTCAGTTTAGTAAACATATTTTCATCTACATCTAAATTAAGTAGAGGAACTTCTTCCCCTTGAATGCGTCTAGAAATGTTTTTATAAGCATTTCCTGAAAGTGAACTATCATCAGTTACAGCTGGTTCACCCTTGTTTGTAGATATTACTATGGCTTCATCATCAGGTACTACACCTAAAAGATCAATGGCTAATATATCTATCATATCATCTATATTCATCATATCTCCTCTTTTAACCATATCATTTTTGATTCTATTTATTATAAGCTTAGGATCGTGTATTCCTTTTGCTTCTAATAAGCCTATTATTCTATCTGCATCCCTTACAGCAGATATTTCTGGTGTAGTAACTACAATAGCCCTATCAGCTCCTGCTATAGCATTTTGAAAGCCTTGTTCAATCCCTGCAGGACAATCTATAATAACATAATCAAACATATTCTTTAATTCTTCTGTTAAATCTAGCATTTGCTCTGGAGCTATTGCAGTTTTATCCTTTGTTTGAGCAGCTGGTAAGAGAAAAAGTCCAGGATATCTTTTATCTTTTATAAGACCTTGCTTTAGTCTACATACACCTTCTACGATATCAACTATATCATAAACAATTCTATTTTCTAAACCCATTACTACATCTAAATTTCTAAGTCCAATATCTGCATCAACTACAACCACTTTTTTACCTTGCATAGCAAGTCCAGTTCCTATATTTGCAGAAGTAGTAGTTTTACCTACTCCTCCTTTTCCCGATGTTACAACAATAACTTCACTCATTTATTTTCCTCCAATTTCAAACTATTTTTTTTGTAAGTAAGGTTCTATAATAACTTTATTAGCTTGTACACGTGCAATTTCTGGCCATTTAGGGTTTAAAACTTCATTATCAGGGCTTCTAGCTATTATATCTGCTATTCTAAGTTGAGTTGGTTTCATTTTAAATGCAGCTACAATAGAATCCTTGTTTCCATCACTCCCAGCATGAGCTATACCACGAAGAGTTCCCATAACAATAATATTTCCTTTTGCTACTATATCTGAGCCTGGATTAGTATCACCTAAAATAACAATATTACCATCATACTCTTCTCTTTGACCCGATCTTAGAGTATTTCTTATGAATTTAGTATCTCCTTCATATATACCACTAAAAGGCACTTCATATTCAACTTTTTCTATTTCTTTTGGCATAATATCTATTTTAATATCAAATTCCTCTATTATATTTGATAAAATAGCAATTTCTATATCTGTAAGATTATAACCTCTTATATCTATTACCTTAACACCTTTAAAGAAATCTTTTGTATTTGTTAATTTTTTTGTTAATTCTTCTTTTATAATTTTAAAATCTGCTTCATTTATTTGAATATAAATTCCTTCTTTATTGCCTTTAAAACTTATTATATCATGATTCATATTTTTTTACCTCCAAAAAATTTGGCCTTTCTTAGATAATATTCTACTTTATATGCTAAAATCCTTCAATTTTTTTACATCTTCTTCTTTTTTATTATTTATTTCCAAATATTTACCTATAATATCTCTTGTTACAGGTGCAGCATTACCACCACTACCCCCTTGAAATATTACTGTTGCTACAGCAATTTCAGGATCTTCATATGGTCCAAAACCAACAAACCAAGCATAGTTATCATAATTATTACCTGTTAAAATATTTATACCTGCTTGAGCTGTACCAGTTTTTCCTGCTACTTTTACTGGAAAACCATTAAATATACTTTTAACTGATCCACGTTCTACCACTCTTAGCATACCTTCTTTTATATCATCAAGATATTTATAATCTTTTAAATCAATTCTTTCTCTTTTTTGTTTTTTCTCATATCCTATATCTTTTCCATCATAACTTGTTATATCATCAATTATAGTAAGCTCATTTCTATATCCATCATTTGCAATAGTTGCAACCATATTTGCCATTCCTATTGTAGTATAATTGTTTTCACCTTGTCCAATAGAAATACTTAATTTAGATGAACTAAAATCAGTACTACTAAGATAAGTATATTTTATATAATCTTTAAGAGACACACCATCTTTTGGATTCTTGTAAGAACCTCTTTCTCTTTCTACTACATTTAATTTTTCTAATTCATCTATAACTTCCTTAGCTGACATAATATCTTCTCTACTAGCCCATTCAGAAAATATATTCATCAATTCATCTATATCCTTATCTTTTAATTTCTTACCTTCTATCAAATTATCTTTTCTTGATTTTATAAGACTTCTAAGAGGTTGATTGATTGTTCTTAATTTATCTTCTTCATTTGGAATACTACCTGCTATTTCTTCAGGTATTTCTATTCCAGTTTTATCATTTAATCCAAGTTGTATTGACATATCTTGCATATCTTCTACAGTAACTTCTACTCCTAGGGGCTCTTTTGTCCTTGGATTTCTACCTTCAACCAATGTATAGAAATAGTAGTTACAAGATTCTTGCAATGCCTCAAACATATTAGTAGGACCATGTGTACCCCTATAGTCATTCCAAATCCAACATGATTGACGACTACCATCAGCTAACTCCACATAACCAAGTGAGTTCACTTTTTTATATGGACTAAGACCATTTTCAAGAGCTGCTAGAGCTGGTACCATTTTAAAACTAGAACCAGGTGGAAGCTTGCTTCTAAGCGCTGTATTTACAAGAGGCCTAGGTGCCATTAAATCTTTTTCATTATCAGGTTTTAAACTTTCATAGTCACTTATGGTTATACCTGTAGAAAAAAGATTTGGATCATATGATGGATAATTTGCGACCGCTAGTACTTCTCCAGTCTTTACATTTACAGCTACACTAGCTCCAGATTTAGCATTCCTATATGGTTTTGTGAATTTATAATTACCATATTCACTTTGATAAGTTCCACCTACCTGTACCTTTTCTATAGCTTCCTTTAAAGCATCCTCTGCCATTTTTTGAACATCATGATCAATTGTAAGTTTAACATTATTTCCTGGAACTGGTGCTTCTTCTTTATTGGTTTTATGAGTGTTTCCAAATGCATCTACCTCTATTAGTTTATATCCATCTTCACCATTTAAATAATCTTCAAATTCTTGTTCAATACCAGTTTTACCTATTATATCATTTCTAGAATAATCACTATTATTTATATATTTATCTATCTCATATTGTTGTGATATCTTACCTAAATAGCCTAATGTATGAGCGGTAGTTTCTCCCATGGGATAATACCTCATAGGCTCTATAGATGTATTTATGCCTGGAAATGACATACTTCTTTCTTTTATCATTGCTACAGTTTCATCTTTCACATTATAAGCTATGTTTATAGGTTCATATGCCCTATATCCTTGCCTGGTTATTATGTCATCCATTAAAAGTATAAATCTCTTTTCATATACATTTAATTCTTCTGTAATACTTTCATCCTCATTTATATCAGATTCATCTACTAATTTTTCAAATACATCTTTTGCATCTTTATATTTTTTTATATTTTTACCTTTAATCCACTTATCTTTTTCTATTATAGAAGTATATTTCCATTTCGATATAGAAATTCTTGGATTTACAAATTGCAAAAGAAATCTTTGGGCATATATTTTTATATCTTCTGAGCTTACAAATTCATTAAAGATATTTTCTTTTTTAATATACATTTCTAATGCAGAATCAGCTGATATTTCTTTTTGTAAGTTATTTTTATTTATAAATGTATTTTTTGATTTTTCATCTTTATATGCAAATATATTTCCATCATCAGGTTCGTATTTAAAAGGCACATTTATATCTTTTTCTTTTAAATAATCTAAAAGTTCCATTCCTAATGTAGTTATTTCCTTATCCTTCTCATAGCTAAAACTCATCATTCCTTTAAAACTTTGATACTTAAGAAGAGTTATGAAATCTTCCTTTGCCTTAGTATCAAAACTTATATCAGGATAAAGATAAGGATAATCTTCTTTTAATGATTTTATTGTATTTATTTTTTGACTATCTGAAAGTTCAGGCTTTTTTTTGCCAAAAAGCTCAATTTCTAATTCATCAGGTAAATCATTATCTATTAAATTTAGTAGGGCTGTATCCAAATAAGTTATAAGGTTTTTTTTCTTATCCCTATAATCACTGTCAAAGGAAAATTTGTAATCCACTAACTTATATTTACTCATTTGTCCTCTAGATTCTAAAAGTTCAAATGCATATTTTCTAACTATAGGATGATTTATAAGAGTTTTTATTCTTTCTTCATCTCTTAATAAAAGAGTTAATATATCATTTTTAGGATTTTCAGCTTTAGCAAGCTTCAAAGTTTCTTTCCACTCTTTAATGTCTTTTCCTTCTTTATAACTATAAACTACATTCCCATCTACATATTCTATTTTAATAGGTAGCTCTATTACTTCTTTAGCTTCAATCAATGTAGATAATGCCCTATTTGCTACTGAAAATTTATATTCATTAAAATCTGTAATATGTTCATATGTCATATCTAATAAATCATCTACTAAATTATTTTTTATAAGTAGATTTGTGATAGTTTCATTTATACTTACTTCATCATAAAAAAAATCCGATTCATTTTTATAATCAATTGAATTTAATATTATGGGGAATTCATCTATATAATTTTCACCTTGTTTTTCTAAAAGTGTCATTATTTTTAAACTTGCAAGATTTTTTTCATTTTCAATTAATTCATCTTTCATAATTTGAACTGAAAATCCAGTTATATTTTCTGCAAGTATCTTTCCATCTACATCTAAAATATTACCACGTGGTGCAGGTGTAGGTATTTTTTTAACCTTAGTATTGTCTGCCTTTTCCCTATAGTCCTTACCATCAATAATCGTTATTTCTGCTAATTTAAAGCCCAAAACAGAAAATATAACGGTTATAACTATTATAAGTATTGTATATCTATTTCTTAATTTATCTAATATTTTTTGCAAATTTTCAACTCCTTCTACCAAATTGCAAACTAGGAGATATAAATAATTTTTTTATGAAATTATATATGAATATTGAAAGTATAGAGTTATATATTGATTCTATAAAAGCTATATCCTCTATCATTTCTATAAAAGTAATATTTACTGCTGAAAAATAATATAAGAAGAAAAACATTATATTTGCTACAAAAGTAAATGTAAATGTATATAAAAAGGGTATTATGAAATTTTCTTTAGAAAAATTAGTATTAGTTGCCCCTATAAAATATCCAATTAAAAAATATATCAATGCATGAATACCTATAGCTTTTCCAAATAATAAATCTTGCAATAATCCTACAATCAATCCTAAAGTTCCACCTACTTTTTTATTTGTAAATAAAGATAGTAAAATAATTAGAATCAAATTAGTATTAGGTATCACATCAAATATAGATATATATTGATATAATGTGGATTGTAGTACAAAACTTAATATAAACAAAATAATTATACTAAAAATTCTCAATTTCTAAACTCCTTTTATTTGCCTTATTGTTTATTGATAACAAATAGATCATTTATTTTTTTGAAATTAACTGCTGGCTTGACTTTAATTTCCTTTTTAAGTTCTTCTTCTTTTGTCTCTACATCAGTAACTTCACCAATATAGATGTCTGGTACAAATATTTCACCCATACCAGATGATATGATTTTATCCCCTTTTTTCACATCAGCTTCAATATCAAAGACAAAACCTTTCATAGTGTTGTCAATAGTACCATTTACTACTCCAAAATCTTGAGTTCTTATAACTTTATAGCTTACACTACTACCTGTATCTGTAATTGGTAAAACCTTAGACCAATTATCTCCTACCTCTATTACTATCCCAACTAATCCTTCTCTTATTATACCACCATCTAGTTCAATTGCTTGTATCACTGCAGCATCTTTTTTTATTCCATCTATAGAACCTTTATCTATCAAGAAATTATTGAACCAGTTTTCTGGATCCCTTGAAATAATTCTAGTTCCTATCATAGAAAAGTTAGAATTTTGTTTTAATCTCATTTCTTTTTCTAAAAAGTCTTTTCTAGCAATTACATCACTCATATTTCTATTTTCTTCTTCTAGTTTTTTAATTTCTTTTACTAATATATCATTCTTTTCTTTTGCATTTACATAATCTCCTATAGAAGAAAACCTATTTGTAACACTATCTCCTATCTTATAAAAAAAACTTTGAACAGGAGTTATGATTTGACCTATCTTATTCTCTAAAAAACTAATTTTCTCTCTATCATTGGCTGTTATACCAATTGTTATAAGCAGAATGATAGTAACTATTGCTACTATCATTCTGCCCCCATATTTTCTTAATACAGACATCTATATCACCACTTATCTCCTTTTTGAGCTAGTAGAAACTCTTTTTAGCATATCAATATCTTCTACTGCTTTTCCAGTACCAAGTACTACACAATCTAGAGGATCTTCTGCAATATTTACTGGCATTCCTGTCTCTAGTTTAACAAGTCTATCTAATCCATCTAATAAGGCACCGCCTCCAGTAAGCATTATACCTTTATCCATGATATCTGCTGCAAGTTCTGGTGGTGTTTTTTCTAAGGTGAACTTTATAGCTTCTATTATATGTGATACAGGCTCCTTTAGAGCATCTTCAATTTCTTTAGCACTAATTTCTATCACTTTTGGAAGACCTGATACTAAATCTCTACCACGTATTTTCATTTTAGTCTCACTTGATAGATGTCCCTTTCCACTATCTCTTAACATTGCTGATCCTACTTCTATTTTTATGTTTTCTGATGTTCTTTCACCAATCATTAAATTATATTGCTTTTTGATGAATTGAACTATAGAGTCATCTAATTCATCTCCACCTACTCTTATAGACTTACTTGTTACTATACCTCCTAATGAAATTATAGCAACTTCAGTAGTTCCTCCACCAACATCAACAACCATACTACCTGTTGGTTCTTGTACAGGTAGATTAGCTCCTATAGCAGCTGCCATAGGTTCTTCTATAAGAAATGCTTCTCTTGCTCCTGCTTGTTCTGCTGCTTCTTCTACTGCTTTTCTTTCAACTTCAGTAACCCCAGATGGCACACACACTACTACTCTTGGTTGTGAGAGTGAAGATTTTTTTCCATTAGCTTTTTTTAAAAAATATTCTATCATACTTTTGGTAACATTAAAATCAGCAATTACTCCATCTTTCATTGGCCTAATTGCCACTATATTTCCAGGTGTTCTACCTATCATTCTTTTAGCTTCAGATCCTACAGCTAATACCTCATTTGATTTAGTTTGTATAGCTACAACTGAAGGCTCCCTTACAACAATACCTTTACCCTTAATAAAGACTAGTGTATTTGCTGTACCTAAATCAATACCCATGTCTTTTGAAAACATTCCGAAAAATCCCATTTATTATTACTCCTCTCTGATATCTATATTATCTCTTCTTCTTTTAAACTAATATATTTTTCATTTCCAACTATAATATGATCAAGTACACGTATCCCCAATATTTCTCCAGCATTAATCAATCTTTTAGTAATATTTATATCTTCTTTACTAGGAGTAGGATCACCACTTGGATGATTGTGTACTAAAATTATAGAAGCACTACTTCTTTTGATTGCCCTATTAAATACTTCCCTTGGATGAACTATAGAAGCATTTAAACTACCAATTGAAATATCTTCATGACAAATTATATTGTTTTTAGTATCTAACATTATACTTCTAAAATACTCTTTTTTATATTCCTTCATACTTTCAATCATAAATTCGCACACATCTCTTGGACATGTGATTTTTGTAGGTCTTACTATGTCTTTAGAATGTATTCTCTTGCCTAATTCTATTGCTGCAAGTATCTGTGCTGCTTTACATTTGCCTATCCCATCAAGTTTGATTAATTCTTGAATAGTAGAATTTTTTAAAAACTCAAGTGAGTTGTGATCTAGTTCTAAAACACTTCTTGCAAGTTCTATTGCAGATTGTTTCCTATTTCCTGTTCGAATTATTATAGCTAATAACTCAGTATTTGACAATTCACTTTGACCTTTTTCAAACAACTTCTCTCTAGGTCTTTCATCTAATGGTAACTGTTTGATTGTATAATTCATTCTACTTTCCATATATCCTCCAATTATATCAAACTTATTTTAAAATATTCTTTTAAAAGCATATCTAACTTAACTATAGGAAGTCCTACTACATTTGGATAAGAACCATTTATTTCTTCAATTAAAATTTCTCCTTTTCCTTGAATACCATAACTCCCTGCTTTATCTTCATATTCTTTAGTAGTTAAATAATTTTCTATGATTTTTTCATCGAGCTTTCTAAATTTAACTTTAGTCATAGAATAATCAACTATTTTTTCGTTTGTACCTACCTTTATTATAGCAATACCTGTATAAACATAGTGAGTATTACCACTTAGATTTTTAAGCATATTTCTTGCTTCTTCTTTATTGTTTGGCTTTACAAGTATTTTTTCATCAAAATAAACAATAGTATCTGCTGCTATTATTATATCATTTCTTTCAGTTTTTTCTAAAATATTTGTAGCTTTTTGAAATGCTAAACTCATTACAGTAATTACAGGACTTTTATTATCAATAGTTTCTATTATATCACTTTTTAATATTTTAAAATCCATACTATATTTCTCGAAAAAATCTCTCCTTCTAGGTGAAGAAGAGGCTAGTATAATATTTCCCACATTTAACACCTACATTTCTATTCTTTAAAATTGAACAATAAAAAAACATATTTATACATATAAAGTTTACCATTTAGATAGTATATTTACAAGTAGCAATTTATGTATTTTTATTTCATTTGTATAACAAAATAAATGCAGCCTAGGCTGCATTTTATGATTTTATTTCATTATTATTGCATCTTTAGGACATTTTTGTTCACATACTCCGCATCCTACACATTTATCCGGGTCTACTTCATGTATCTTTTTAAATTCTCCATCTATAGCATCTACTGGACAATTCTTAGCACAAATGGTACACCCTATACATTTATCTTCTATTATTTCAGCAGTCTTTCTTTTAGAAAAATCTGCCCATATAGCCTTTGTAGGACATTTTTCTGCACATATCATACAATTAGTACATTTATCATAATTTATTTTAGCTAAATTATTTTCAAATTCCATAGCATCAAAAGGACATGCCTTTACACATATTTGACATCCTATACATCCTGTTTTACATTTTACTTTTACTTCTTTACCAAATCCATTACTATTACAATCTACAACTACATTTTGACTATATGGAGCCCATTCAATTACATTTTTAGGACATGCATCCACACAATTACCACAAGCAGTACATTTATCAGGATCTATATGAGCTATACCATCCTTCATTCTAATTGCATCAAAAGGACATACATCATAACAAGTTCCAAAGCCTAAACAACCATATTCACAAGATTTATTTCCTCCTTGAACAAGTGCAGCAGCCTTACAATCTTTTATTCCAGTATATTCAAATTTATCTTTTGCATTACATTCAGTTCCATTACATATTACTCGTGCTACCTTTTTCTCTGTAGCACCAGCTTCTGAGCCCATTATTTCTCCTAGTCTTTCTGCTGTTTCAGATCCTCCTACAGGACAACCATTTACCGGTGCTTCTTCTCCTGAAACTGCATTTGCAAATGCATCACAACCAGGATATCCACAAGCTCCACAGTTAGCTCCAGGTAAGGCAGCTCTTATCTTTTCAACCTTTGCATCTACCTCTACAGCAAAGATTCTTGATGCTACAGCAAGACCACTTCCAAATATTAATCCTAATCCACCCAAACTAACTACGGGTAGTAATATACCATCTAACATATCTCACTCACCTCCTAAACTAATCCTGCAAACCCTAAAAATGCAATAGACATAAGTCCTGCTGTAATAAGCGCTATTGGAAATCCTTCTAGAGCTTTAGGTACATCAGCAATTGCAAGTCTTTCTCTAATACCTGCAAATAATATTATTGCAAGTCCAAAACCTATTGCTGCAAAAACACTATGAACTATTGTTTGAACTAAATTAAATCCTTCTTGTATATTTAAAACCGTTAAACCAAGTACCGCACAGTTTGTAGTTATTAAAGGAAGATAAACACCTAGTGCTTCATAAAGTGTAGGACTTGCCTTTTTTATAAACATTTCTACAAATTGTACAAGCGATGCAATTATGAGTATGAATGCAATCGTCTGTAAATATTCTATATTGAAGTATTCAAGTACAGTAACTTGAATTATATAAGTCATGATAGATGCAAGTGTCATAACAAAGGCCACTGCCATTGTCATTCCTGTAGCAGTTTCTACCTTTTTGGATACTCCTAAAAATGGACAAATTCCAAGAAATCTTGATAATATAAAGTTGTTTACTAGCATAGCACTTACTGCTATAGATACTAATTCCATATTATATTACCTCCTTTAAATCTTCATCTAAGTTTTTAGATTGATTTTTATTTTGTATATGATTTAATAAACCTATTAATAATCCGAGTGCTAAGAATGCTCCTGGTGGTAATATCATTATTATTGCTGGCTTAAATGCTTCTCCAAATAAAGACACTCCAAATATGCTACCTGCTCCAAGAATTTCTCTCACAATACCAAGTACAGTTAACGCTATAGTAAAACCAAATCCCATTCCAAGTCCATCAGCTATTGAAGGTGCTGGAGTGTTTTTAGATGCAAATGATTCTGCTCTACCAAGTATTATACAGTTAACAACTATAAGTGGAATAAAAAGCCCAAGTGATTTATATAAACTCATTGCATATCCATGCATAAACATACCAATAAGTGTAACAAAGGTTGCTATTATTACTATATATGCTGGTATTCTTATCTTATCTGGTATTACATTTCTAAGTATGGATATAGCAAAGTTTGCTGCAAATAAAACTGCCATAGTAGCAAGACCCATAGCCATTCCATCTAATGCTGATGTTGTAACAGCAAGAGTAGGACACATTCCTAAAAGTTGTACAAAAACTGGATTTTCATTTAATACACCATTTTTAAATATTTTAAATAACTTCATCATTTCACCTCCAAATTATTTTAAATTTTCAATATAAAGTTCTCTAGCCATATTTACACTATTTCCTACAGCATCTGAAGTTATTGTAGCTCCTGTTAGAGCTTGTACTTCGTTTTCAGATTGTGCTTCAGTCTTTACTATTTCAACTTCTTCTGTTGCAGGAACTCCACTAAATCTTTCTTGAAATTCTTCAGAAGTAGCATTAGCTCCAAGTCCTGGTGTTTCTTGATGATTTACTACATTCATACCAGTTATAGTGCCCTCAGTTGAAATACCAGTTATAACTTCTACATCTCCACCATATCCTGAAGAAGCCGTCTTTATAGCATAACCTATTACTTCATCTTGATCATTTATTCCTTTATATACTTCTAAAATATTTGGATTTTCTTTTACTTCTTTATCAATTTTATCTGAATTTTCTTCTTCAAATTTATCTGCTTCAGGTAAAACTGCCATTCTTGCTTCTTCACTAACAGAATTTTCAGCTTCTTCTATTTTCCCTTGCGTTAAATTATTAGAAAGTCCTAAAACTACAGCAGATATAGATGTGATTAAAAGTAATATAAGTCCTAATTTAATTATCTCACGCAACTTTCTTCACCTCCCCAAATACTTTTGGTGATGTATATTTATCAATTAATGGTGCTGCAACATTCATAAGTAATATTGAATATGAAACTCCTTCTGGATATCCACCATATATTCTTATCACAGATGTAAGTATTCCACAACCAACTCCAAAGATTATATGTCCTCTTGGTGTTACTGGTGTTGAAGAATAATCAGTAGCCATATAAAAAGCACCACACATTAAACCACCAGATAATGTATGATAAATCATACTAGTAAATCCACCATCTAATAAAAATGTCATTACCATAACAGTTCCAATAAAACTAGCAGGAATTTTCCAAGTAATAACTCCCCTATATAATAAATACAATCCACCAATTATAAGTAATAATGCTGAAGTTTCACCTAGGGATCCTCCAATATTACCTATTAAAACATCTGTAATAGAAGGAAGAGTTCCTTCTGCTTCTCCTTTTAAAATCCCAAGTGGTGTAGCAGTACTTACAGCATCTGCCCCAGGTGATACCCAATTAGTCATTATTACAGGCCAAGATGCAAGAAGCATAGCACGAGCTGCAAGTGCAGGATTTATAAAGTTATTACCAATACCTCCAAAGGCTTGTTTCACTATTGCAATTGCAAAAGCTGAACCAATTACAGGTATCCACCAAGGTGCTGAAGCAGGAATATTAAATGCTAGTAAAAGTCCTGTTACTACAGCACTAAAATCATTTATTGATATAGGCTTTTTCATAAATTTTTGAAGAGCCCATTCAGTTAATACTGCTGTTAAAATAGAAATTCCTATAAGTTTTATTGCATTAAATCTGAAAAAATATATACTTGCAAGTGTTGCAGGTAGTAGTGCTATCAATACATCAATCATTATTCTTGAAATAGTTTCATCACTTCTTATATGAGGTGATGATGAACCATATAACATGTTTTCCATAGTAATCCCTCCTATTTAATTAATTTTTTCTACTGTTAGATATAATTTCTCTTTTAGCTACCCTTATGGATTGAAGTAATGGTCTCTTTGAAGGACATATAAAAGAACATGATCCACATTCAATACAGCTTAGTGCATCATAGCTAGCTGCTTCATCATACATTCTCTTTAGAGATAACTTACTTATAAATAAAGGTTGTAAACCTACAGGGCATATATCTACACATTTTGCACATCTTATACAAGGATCTGGATCTGGCAATTTTGCTTCTTTTTCATCTAAAACAAGTATTCCAGAAGTTCCTTTTATTGCTGGGACTTCAATAGAAAATTGAGCAAGTCCCATCATTGGGCCTCCCATTATAACCTTACCTACTTGGTCCTTAAATCCACCACATTCTTCTATCAAGTCTTTAAACTGGGTACCTATTTTAATAATTAAATTTTTAGGATTATTTATACCACTTCCAGTAATAGTTGCTACTCTTTCAATTAAAGGCATACCATTTAATATAGCATTTCCTATAGCATGAGCAGTACCTGTATTGTTTACTACCACTCCTACATCCATAGGTAATCCTCCAGATGGAACAACTCGTCCTGTTATTGCATTTATTAATCTTTTTTCATCACCTTGGGGATATTTTGTTTCTACAGAAATAACTTCTATATCTTTTTCATTCTTAGCTGCATCTAACATTATTTCAATAGCATCAGGTTTATTGTTTTCAATACCTATATATCCCTTCTTAACATCTACTGCCTTCATTATAGCTTTTAAACCTTGTATAATTATTTCAGGTTGTTCTAGCATCAATCTATGATCAGCTGTTAAATATGGCTCACATTCTGCTCCATTTAAAATTACAGTATCGACATTTTTCTCAGGTGGTGGAGATAATTTTACATGCGTAGGAAATCCTGCCCCACCCATTCCTGTAATACCTGCTTCCTTTATAATTCCTACAATTTCTTCCTTTGTTAAATCATCAATATTTCCTTTTGCTTTAACAGATTCATGAATTTCATTCTTTTCATCTGATTCTATAACTATTGTAGTAGCATTACCTGTAGGTGTTTCTAATTTTTGGATTTTTTTCACCTTACCTGAAATACTAGAATGTATTGGAGCAGATACAAAAGCTTTAGCCTCTCCAATTTTTTGTCCTACTTTAACCATATCTCCTACCTTAACTATTGGTTCACAAGGTGCTCCTATATGCTGATGCATTGGTATAAATACCATTTTAGGATCTCTTGCTCTTTCTATAGCTAAATTTTCAGTAGCTTTTTTATGATGAGGAGGATGTATACCTCCTTTAAAAGTATGAGATTTTAAATTCATTTAATTCACCTCTTATTAATATTTTATTAAAATAGTTTTGCATACAAATTCTTCCTTTGATAAAAAAGTAACTTATAATATTAACCTCGGCTAATATTATATCATAACTTTGTATACAATATATAATTATTCCAAATTCATTATAACATTCTTTAAACAAGTTTAACAATATTTTATTGTATTAATTATATTTTATATTTGTTATATTTTCTTCTAGTATTTTGCTTATAAATATCTTTAATCAGTTTTATCTCTTATGATATTAATATATGATATTAAATTTTTAGTGTAATTTGAATAAGAGCTAATAATATTCTCTTTCTTAAGTTCTTCAGCTATTTTCTTGCGTGAATCTAATATTAGATTCATCTTTTTCATGATTTCACTTTCTTTTTTAATGGATTTATGAATCTCATCTAATTTTTCATTGTTTTTATTGATAATATTTTTAATATCTTTACTTTCTTTTGAAATTAATGCTTTCTTCCAAGTTGAAGTTTCAGATAGATTAATTTCATTATATTTATCTATCAAATCATTAATTTCTTTTAATTCTTCTTTTTTAAATTCATCATTAAAGTTTTTATTTTCTTTTATTATATTTTCATGTAAAAAAGTTTCATCTATATTTTCCTCTAAATAGACTTTAAATTCTTCTGCATCTTTCTTTTGTGAAAATGTACCTGAAAAAACTTTATAATTATCTAATTTTACTACATAAGCAGGGATTTGCTTTGCATTTAAGGAGTCTTTAAAAGCATTTGCATTAGAAAGATCATCAAAGCTTCCACTTTGTATATTAAATATTTTTAATTGAGATTCATCCTTTTTTTTGTCTCTTTCCTCTATCACAGTTGATGGTTTATAATCATTATTAATAAATTGTGGATAAATTATATATTGCACTAAAAAAAAACCTAATGTGATAGCTACTACTGGAGATATTATACCAAAAAGTAATATGAAAATCAGCTTGTCCTTAGGCTTTCTACCTTTTTTTCTATAACTCCTCCTATACCTTCTCATATATTCCCTCTCCTTTAAAAATAATTATCTAAGTTAAGCATGATTTGTACTGGATCATTTGGATATATAAAATTAGAAACTCCTAGCCCTAATAACCTCACCTTTTTATTTATTTTAAATTTGTTTTTTAATATAAAATGTGAAGTTAATTTGAGTGTTTCTAGGCTATCTGTAGCATTTTCTAAAGTTATTGATCTAGTTTCAATTGAAAAATCATTGTATTTTAACTTAATAGTTATTGTTTTATATTTATAAGCTCTCTTAATAATACTATTATAAATATCTAAGGAATATTCATCTATTTTTTGATGAATATAATCTATATCATCTATATCATATGAAAAAGTATTTTCTTCACTTATAGATTGGGCAAGAGTGTTTCCATCTACCTTTCTATTATCTATTCCTTTTGAAAATAACATTAATTCATTACCTTTTTTACCCAACTTGTATATTAAAGTATCTTTATCATAGTTTTGAATATCATAAATTGTATATATTCCCATACTATGAAGAACTTTCTCGGTTTTTGGACCTACCCCCCAAAGTTTTCTTATTGGCATAGGCCTTAAAATATCCAAAGCATTATCTTTATTAATTATAGTTATACCATTAGGTTTGTTTATATCCGAAGCCAATTTTGCTAAAAATTTATTAAAAGATATCCCTACAGAACAGGTTAAATCTAATTCCTTTTTTATATCTCTTCTTATAGATTTTGCAATATTTAAAGGATCATGGGACTTTATTTCTAAATATGCTTCATCTAAAGATAGAGGCTCAATATTATCTGAATATCTTCTAAATATATTTCTTATATGATCTGATGCCTTTTTATATTTTTCTTTATGTGTATCTACAAAAATTAGATTTTTACAAAGCATCTGTGCTTTTTTAGAACTCATTGCAGATTTAATGCCATATTTTCTAGCTTCATAACTAGCTGCACATACCACTCCTCTCCCATCAGGACTTCCACCTACTGCTACAGGTTTTCCTCTAAGATTTTTATTATCTCTTTGTTCTATTGAGGCATAAAAAGCATCCATATCAATATGTAATATATTATTCATTTGATTATCCCCCCATAATTTAATATATTAGAAAAAGACAGAGATTAATCTCTGTCTTTTTCTAATATATTTGGTGCCAAGGGCGGGAGTCGAACCCGCACGGTCATAAGACCACTACCCCCTCAAGGTAGCGTGTCTGCCAATTCCACCACCACGGCTAGTATTTAGATTACTTGTATATTTTAACTCTAAATACTATCATTTGTCAAGTTTATTTATTCTTCTTTTGCACCCTTTTGCAATTCTTCTGGTATGAACCATTTTTCTATATTATTATATAATCCATACTCTAAAGGCTTTATATCTCCCTTTATTCTTTCATCCATAATTAAAGCATTGTTTGTAAAAAACAACCCTACATATGGTAAATCTTCTAATAATATATCTTGAACTTCCTTATATTTATCCTTCTTTACTTTTCTATCTTTTGCACTAAATGCTTCAACTAACAACTTATCCATCTCTTTGTTTGAATAAGATATGAAATTTGATCCATTTTCTATATTATCAGAATGAAAGGCAAAAGTTAAATCAACACTTTCAGATAATTCTAATCCTAATAATGCTATATCAAAATCTCCTTTTTCCATCTTAGATATCATAGAATCTAAATCATCTTCATAACTTTTTTCAACTTCTATTCCTATTTCATTTAAATCTTTTATTATCATATCTGCAGTTTTTTCTCTATACTTATCATTAGAGTTAGTCATTAATTTGAATTTAAGATCTTTAATATCTGCTTTTTTCAATATTTTTTTAGCTTCTTTAACATCATACTCATACATATCAGCATTTTCATTTAATAAATATGAATTATTTAATAAAGGAAGGCTAGCTTTTGTAGCATCTTCATTATATACATCTTTTATTATTTTATCTCTATCAATAGCATGAGCAATTGCCTGTCTTATAGCTTTTCCATCTTTTCCTTTGAATTTATCATTTTTAAAATTAAATCCTAAAAAATCAAAATCATTACTAGCATATTCACGAATCCTTACATCTTTATCTTTTTTGAAATCATCAAAGGATTTAAATGTAGTTTCTAATACATCAATATCACCCTTATCTAATGCATTCTTAAATTCATCTGCCTTTAACATAATCCCTGATATATTCTTAATATATGGCTTGTCTTCATTCCACCAATTATCATTTGATTCTAGGTTTATTTTTTTACCTTCTTCATAACTCACAAATTTATAAGCCCCACTACCAATTGGCTTAAAATCTTTTGTATTTTCTAGGGCAGTATCATATAAAATATTTTCTTCCTCATCTATAAATAGATGTGCAGGAAATATTGGAAAAGCTAAAGTTTCAAGGGAATTACTAAAACTTCTATCAAAATCAATAGTTATATTTTTTTCATCAACTATATTTACACTATATATATGCTCTATATCCTCAGGCTTTATAAACTTATCATATTTAGATAATATATCTCTATATTCTTTAGTCTTAAAAGCATGTCTTAATAAATCTATGGTAAATTTAACATCTTTAGATGTAAAATCTTCTCCATCATGCCATTTTACATTATCTCTTAATTTTATATTTATTGTTCTACCTTCATTTTCTATTTTATAATCTTTTGCAAGTACATTTTCCATATCATGATCATCTTTAAATCTAAATAATCCCTCATATATTAAATCATAAAAGCTATATAAACTTTCATTTTCACTTAATAGAGGATTCATGTTTTCTACAGTTTCTATAGGTAGATTCATCTCTCCACCGTAAGCTTTTTCATATTTCTCTTCATCTTCTACCTTTTCACTATCATTTCCACCGCTTGTACATGCTGTAAAAATAAGACTTACAAGCAAGATAACACCCAATATTTTAATTTTTTGTTTTATCAACTTAACTTCCTCCTAATATTATATAGTTTCTTTTTTTATAAATCATATAAAAATTCGTATATATTTCTCTGATTCTTTACCTTTTTTACATATTCTTCTGTTTCTTTAAAAGGAATAGAATCTAATTTGAGACCATCTTCACTATATTTTTTGTCTTTAAGCCATTTTTCTACATTACCACTCCCACCATTATATGCTGCAAGTGCCAAATCTAGGCTATCAAATTGATCCACCAAGTTTTTAATATACCATGAACCTAATTTCACATTTGTAGATGCATCATATAACATATATTCTTCAAATTCTATCATATTATTAGTCTCTGCAATCCATTTGCCAGTTTCAGGTAATATTTGCATAAGACCTATTGCATTTTTTTTAGATACTGCCTCTTTATTAAAATTGCTTTCAACATTTATTATAGCTGCTACTAAATTTGGATCTATATCATTTAAATCTGAATTCAAAACTATATATTCCTTATACTCCAAAGGATATATAAATCTTCCTATGTTTTTCACATTTAATAAAAGTAGTATTAAGATGAATAAAATACCATAAAAAAATATTCTTTTTTTCAAATATATCATCACCTACTTTCTAATTAAATGTTTTTTAATTCTTTTATCAATTGTTTTTTTGTGTTTTTAATGTCCTTAGAATTATCTATTATTCTATCACAATATTTAATTTTTTCCTCTATATCCATTTGAGAATTTATTCTTATATTAGCTTCTTTTTTCAAATAGTTATTCCTTTGAATCAATCTTTTTACTTGATTTTTTTTATCTAGATATACTAACCAGATTTCATCAAAAACAATATCTTCTTTACTTAGCTTTTCTTTTATTTCTATTAAAAGAGGTATGTCTATAAAGATTATATTTTCACCTTGGTTTTTATAGGTTTTTATTTCTTCTTTAATTTTTTCATATATTCTTGGATGGACTATATCATTTAATTTATCTCTTAAATTTTCATCATTAAAAATTATTTGTCCTAACTTTGCCCTATCTATCTCACACGTATCATTTAATATATCTTTACCAAATAAATTTAAAATATCATTATATGCTGGCTTATTTTTTTCCACTACAACTCTTGCTATTTCATCTGCGTCTATTACTATATACCTACATTCCTTTAGCATATTACTGACAGTAGATTTACCTGTTGCAATTCCACCAGTTAATCCTATTATTTTAATATCATTTTGTTTCATACCAACTATCTCCTTCTTGCATATCTACAGTTAAAGGAACTTTTAATTTAATTGCATTTTCCATTAAATTTTTAAGCAAGTCCTTTACTTCATCTAATTCATCTATGAAGGTTTCTATAATTAACTCATCATGAATTTGAAGTATAAGCTTTGACTTAAGTTTTCTATTTTTAAGTTCTTTATATACATTTATCATAGCTATTTTTATGATATCAGCCGCTGTTCCTTGAATTGGAGTATTCATAGCAGTTCTTTCACCAAATGATCTTACATTATAATTTCTTGATGTTATTTCTGGTATAAATCTTCTTCTATTTAATAATGTTTTTACATACCCTTTTTCCTTTGCAATATCTATTATATCATCCATATATTGCTTTACAAAACTATAATTTTTAAGATAATTATCAATATATTTTTTTGATTCTTTCCTTGGAATATTTAAATCTCTAGAAAGTCCATAATCACTTATACCATAAACTATACCAAAATTAACAGCCTTAGCCCTATTTCTCATAAGTGGGGTCACATCTTCTCTTTCCACTTCAAAAACTTCAGATGCTGTTTTTGCATGAATATCATCTTTATTTTCAAATGCTTCTATTAATTTTTCATCTCCAGAAATATGAGCAAGTACTCTGAGCTCTATTTGTGAATAATCAGCATCCACTAATTTATGTTCTTTATTTTCTGCTACAAAAACCTTTCTAATTTTACGACCTTCTTCAGTTTTTATAGGTATGTTTTGTAAATTAGGATTTGTGCTACTTATTCTACCTGTAGTTGTAATGGTTTGATTGAAACTAGAATGCACTTTATTGGTATCTTTATCTATCAATGGAATAAGTCCATCTATATAAGTAGATTTAATTTTTACTATTTGTCTATATTCAAGTAATTTTTCTATTATTTCATGCTTGCCTAATAATTTATCTAAAACCTCAGCATTAGTTGAATATCCTGTTTTAGTCTTTTTTATAACTGGAAGCTCTAACTTATCAAACAATACTACTCCTAATTGTTTAGGTGAATTTATATTAAATTCTTCTCCACTTAATTTATAAATTTCATCTGTCAAATTATTAATTTGTTCTTCAAACTCATTGCCTAATTCATTTAATTTTTCTATATCTATTTTAAATCCTTCATATTGCATATCTGCAAGTACTTTTGTAAGGGGCATTTCTATATCTTCTAATAGGTCTTTCATATCATATTCTATTATTTTTTCAAGTAATTTATCTTTTAATAGATATATTACTTTTAAATTAGATGATATATATTTAGTTAATTCTTCTGTACTTGTATCACTTAAAGATTTCTTTTTCTTACCCTTGCCAAGTAAATCTTCTTCATTTTCTATATGAACATTCAAATATTCATCTGCAAGAGTTTTTAGAGAATAATCTTTTTGGGATGCTTCTATTAGATATGCTGCTATAAATGAATCAAAGGAAATGTTGTATATTGGAATATTATATCTAAATAAAACTAATAAATCTTCTTTTATATCATGCCCTATCTTATTTATTTTTTCATTTTGAAATATAGGTGCTAATATATTTAATTTTTCCTCTAAATCATCTTCATCATTAAATGAAATATAAAATGACTCTTTTTCATTGTATTTAAATCCTATTCCTAGAATATTATCCTTTAAATTATTATCACCATCAACTGCAAATTTAAATATAAAATCATCATCTTCTTTAATTTCTTTTATCTTTTCTTCAAGTTCTTCTTTAGTTTTTAAGCTTCTTATGTTTAATTCTAAATTTTCCTTAGAATCTTTTATGGTTGACTTATCAAATTTATTTAAAAATGAATTAAATTCAAATTTTGTATATAATTTCAAAAGTTCATCTTGATTTGCTTCTTCCTTTTTCATTTTTTCTAAATCCATATCTATAGGTACATCAGTTATAATCTTTGCTAGCATTTTACTCATGAAAGCTTGATTTCTATTTTCTATTAATCTTTCCTTTAATTTTTTTCCTGAAACCTCATCTATGTTTTCATATATATTTTCTATAGATTTATATTGTTTTAGTAACTTTATACCTGTTTTTTCTCCTACTCCTGGTACTCCTGGTATATTATCTGATTTATCTCCCATAAGCCCTTTTAAATCTATAAATTCTGTAGGTGTTAGACTATATCTATCAATCATAGCATCTACATCATAAGATTCTAAATTTGTCATACCTTTTTTTGTAATTAAAACCTTTATATTTTCATCTACTAATTGTAAGTAATCCTTATCACCTGTAACTACTATGACATCCATTTCTTTAGAACTACAATGTTTGGCAAGAGTTCCTACTATATCATCAGCTTCGTATCCATCAATCTCTACTCTATGAATATTCATATTATCTAGTATTTCTTTTAACATAGGAAATTGCATCCTTAAATCATCAGGGGTCTTTTTTCTCCCTGCCTTATATTCTTTATATTCATTATGTCTAAAGGTAGGTCCTTTTTTATCAAATGCTACTGATATATAATCAGGTTTATAATCCTCTAAGATTTTATATAACATTGTCATGAAGCCATATACTCCATTTGTAAATAAACCTTCTTTGTTGGTAAGTGGTGGCAAGGCATGATAAGCTCTATGTAACAAACTATTTCCATCTATTAATACCATTCTTTTATTTTTCAAATTAACAGCTCCTTTGCATCTTTTAAAAGCAATCTAATTAGAAGTATATATTAAAACTAAGCTATAGTAAACAAGTTATATATTCCGATTTACTTATTACCCTTTTATTTATCTAATATTCTTTACTTTGCTATTTAAATTTAAACTTGACTTTTAATTAATATTTATGATATTATTTATCTTGTTCTTAATTTAAAATATGCTGGAGTGGTGGAATTGGCAGACACGCCGGATTCAAAATCCGGTTGGGTTAAACCAGTGTGGGTTCAAGTCCCACCTTCAGCACCAAAACACATAAATAAAAGCTCTGAACTAAGATTATAAACTTCTTAGTTCAGGGCTTTTATTATATTATAAACATGGCTACTATAGTTGTGACTATCAGTCCTATTATAACTGGTTTTAAATTTCTCCTTGCAAGTTCAAATGGATCAACTCCACATATAGCTGCTGCCGGTATTACTGCCCATGGTACTATTGTTCCTCCACCAACCCAAATGGCTGCCACTTGACCAAGAGCAGTTAATGTAGCTACCCCACCACCTATAGCTGTAGAAAATAATCTTGCAATAGGACCCACTAGGGATATTCCTGAAAATCCAGAACCATCCAAACCTGTTATAGTACCTACACTAGTTAATGTTATTGCTCCTACGAAATCATTTAAAGGTACAGCATGAGCAAGTGCTACACCTAAATCATTTACAAGCCCTTCAGACATTTCAGGTAGAACTTCCCCAAATACAGATACAAAACCCATATCTCCCATATAAAAAAATGCTGCTATAGGAATTACTGGCCCAAAAATCTGAAATCCAAATTTAAAGCCAGTGATAAGAAATTCAGTTATTTGCTCCATTCCTTTATTTTTATAGGTGAACATAGAAATTAGTATGAGTATAAATACAGCAGTTCCTCCTACTAGTGCTGTTGCATCTCCTCCTTGAAGATTTAATCTTATCATTATAAATAAATCTAAAATAAACAATATTGGAATGATTATAGCAAATGTTTTTTTAGTTTTATTAGATAATCTTGTCTTAACAATATCACCTTCAGTTTCTTCTTCATTAGAAAAAAGTGCTATATTTGTATCATTTTCTTGTACTTTGATCTTGCCTGATTTCATATCTTTCTTTAATGATATAAATGCTATTATAGTAGTAACAACTCCCATTGTAATTACAAGGGGAATACTTGCAGATATAACATCACCTACAGGCAATCCTGCTGATTCTGATGTTAGTTTAGGTGCTCCTTGAATTATAAAATCACTTGATAGGGCTATACCATGACCAAATAAATTCATTGCTACAGCAACGCCTATAGCTGGCAATCCTACCCTTACAGCAACTGGTAACAATACAGCACCCATTAGGGCTACGGCAGGTGAAGGCCAAAAGAACCACGATATTACCATCATAAGTATCCCTATTATCCAATATGCTAAAGTTGGAGTTTTGATAAATCTAGTAAAGGGTGATATCATAACCTCATTTATTCCTGTAGCTTCTAAAACTTTACTCATCCCATAGATAATTGATATTATAAGTATTGTCCCTAATAGTTCTGTAATAGCATATATTAAACTGTTAAAAACTCCTGTAACAGCAAGTGGTAAAGATTTTGTAGCTACAACTCCTAAAATAAGTATTCCAAGAATACATACAAGCGTTGTATCTCTTTTTCTTATCATAACACCTATTATAAGTAGTATGAATATAAGATATATCCAATGAAGCGAGTTTAAACTTACTAACATAAACATTCCTCCTAACAAACTTTACTTTATTTTAGTCTATGCAGTCAAAGAAACTTTGTGAGTGCTTATGATTGACAAATAAAGAATGTTAGAATAATATTAAAATATATTTATAAATAGAGAGTGGTGATTTTTTGGATTTTAGACAGTTAGAGACTTTTGTTGAAGTGATAAATTCTAAAAGTTTTTCTAAAGCAGCAAATAATTTATATTTAACCCAACCTACAGTTACAAACCATATTCAAAATTTAGAAAAAGAAATTGGTAGCCCTTTATTAAACAGATCAAATAAATCTATAACTTATACCAATGCAGGTCGTATACTTTATGACTATGCAGTTGAAATTATTAATTTAAAAGATACAGCATACTTTAAGCTTGGAGAATATAAGGGAAAAATTGAAGGAAATCTTTTAATATCTTCAAGTACCATTCCTAAGTTATACATACTTCCTTATTTATTAAAAGATTTTATTTCAGTTTACCCAAATGTAACAATTGAAATGATGCGTGATAACTCTAAAGATGTAATGAAAGATATTTTAAATAATAATATTAATTTTGGAATTGTAGGAGCTAAATATCATGATAAGAACCTGGAATATATTGAACTTATAGAAGATGAGTTAGTTTTAATTTCATCAAAAGATAAGCATCTATCAAATGATAATGATTTACTGATAAAAAACATTATAAATGAAAAGTTGATAATAAGAAAAGAAGGATCTGGTTCCCGTCTATTCTTGGAAAGATCTTTAGCTGATATAAAATTGGATTTGGATGAATTTAATGTTTTTGCAAGTAGTGATAGTAATGAGAGTATAAAAAAACTTGTAGAACTAGATTTAGGCGTGAGTTTTATGTCAAAGCTTGCTATTAAAGAAGAAGTTAAAAGAAATACAATAAAATATTATAATATAAAAGATTTAAATTTAAAAAGAAAGTTTTATTTTGTTTATTATATAAAAAGAAATTTATCGCCATTAGAAAATGCTTTTAAAGATTTTATATTTAATTGGATAAAAAACACGAAAAATATGGACTTTTAGTCCATATTTTTCGTGTTTTTAAGCTTTATAAAAAGAATTATATCCTTTATAAGTCATATATACATCTGCCTTACTTACTATTTCATAAGGAGCATGCATACTTAGTACTGGTACTCCACAATCTACTACTTCCATACCATATTTTGATAACATGTAGGCGATAGTACCTCCACCACCTTGATCTACTTTTCCAAGCTCTCCCATTTGCCAAATGATATTATTTTTATTAAATATATTTCTTATCTCAGATATATATTCTGCATTTGCATCATTACTTCCACCTTTTCCACGTGCACCTGTATATTTAACTAATGTTATACCTTTACCCATAAAAGATGCATTTTTCTTATCTAATACTTCTGGAAAATTTGGATCAAAAGCTGCAGCCACATCTGCTGATAGAACTTTTGAATTTAATAATGCTCTTTTAACTAATAATTCGCTATAGTTTTCTGTTATTAGAGATATTACTTCAGATGTAATGTTTTCAAAGAATAAAGAATCCATTCCTGTATTACCTACACTTCCTATCTCTTCTTTATCTGCAAATAACGCAACAGCTGTTTTCTTAGGGCTATCTATATCTAAAATAGCACGCAAGGAAGTGTATGCACAAACTCTATCATCTTGTCCATATGCTGCTATAAGACTTCTATCTATTCCTAAATCACGAGCTTTGCCAGCAGGTACTGCTTGGAATTCTGCTGTTGTGAAATCTTCTTCTGTAATATCATATTTTTCATTTAATATCTTTAGGATATTTAATTTAATTTTATCACTTAAATCCTTTTCATTATATGGAATACTTCCTATGATAATATTAAGTCCTTCACCTGTTATTCCTTCAGCTAATTTTTTAGCCATTTGGTCTTTTGCCAAATGAGGTAACAAATCTGATATCATAAATATAGGGTCATTTTCATCTTCTCCTATAGATATATTCATTTTTTCCCCATTACTCTTTACAACTACTCCATGCAAGGCAAGGGGTAGAGCTACCCATTGATATTTCTTTATTCCACCATAATAATGTGTTTTAAGCATTGCTAGTTCTGAATCTTCATATAGGGGGAATTGTTTTAAATCTATTCTAGGAGCATCTAAATGAGAGCCTATTATATTCATTCCCTTTTTAATATCAGAACTACCAATTACATACATAACTACAGATTTATTTTTATTATTAGCATAAATTTTTTGTCCTGGCTTTAATTTTTGATTCTTTTCTATAAGCTTGTCTAAATTTTCATATCCATTTTTTTCAGCTATTCTTATAATCTCATCAGTTGCAAGTCTTTCTGTTTTAGCTATATCTAAAAATTCTTTATAGTCATCATTAAAGTTAAATATAGTTTCATTTTCACCTTCATTAATGTTTTCCCACACATTCTCCCACTTATGTGTTAATTTTTCTTGTAACTGTTTTCCTTTTGTCTTTTCTGCCATTTTAACTCCTCCATTTTATATTACTTTATTTTTGATCTAAATTCTTTTTATATTATTTTTAAATGCAAATATAGCAGCTTGTATCCTATCTGTAACATTTAATTTTTTAAATATGTTTGAAACATGATTTTTGACTGTTTTTTCACTTATGCACAGTCTTTCACCAATTTCTCTATTATTCAAACCTTCTGCAATAAGCTTTATTACATCAAATTCTCTTTTTGTTAAAGATTCCTTCTTCAGATTTTCATTATATTCATCTTCAGTTTTATATCCTTTAATAAGTAAAGTAGTAAGACTTTGTTGAATATAAATTTTACCATCATTTACTTCTTTTATGGCTGTTACTAAAGTATCTGAATCCGCATCTTTAAGTACATATCCATCTGCACCTATTTTTATTGTTTCCTCTAAATATTCCTTATCATCATGTATAGTTAATATTATTATTTTTGATTTTATACCAGATTCTTTTAGACGTCTTAATGCTTCTATTCCATTTATTTTAGGCATATTAATATCAAGTAATATAACATCTGGTGCTTTTTCTATCCCCTTTTTTATTGCTTCATTTCCATCAGATGCTTGTCCTATAACTACAAGTTCATCATCCAATTCTAAAATTTGCTTTAATCCTTGTCTCATCAAACAATGATCATCTGCTATCATTATTGAAACCTTGCTCATGAGATTCATCCTCTCTCTCCATTGGAAATGTCAATGTGATTTTTGTGCCTTTAGATATATCAGATTTTATCTCTAATATTCCATCTAATAATTTAGCTCTTTCCTTTATTCCTATAATTCCATATCCACTGTCCATACTTTCATCACTATTATTTAATTCATTCATATCAAAGCCCTTGCCATTATCTTTTATAACTAGATTAAATCTTTTTTTGTTTGCTTCAATTAAAATAACTACTCTTTTTGCATGGGAATGTTTCTTTATATTATTTAATGATTCTTGTATTATTCTAAATACAGTAAGATTTCTATATATATCTAAATTTGCTTCAATAGATAATATTTTTACATTAACTTCAATTCCTGTCTCTTCATAGAAAAAATCTGCATACCTTTTTATAGTTGGTATAAGTCCTAAATCATCTAAACTCATAGGTCTTAAATCATAGATTATTTTCCTTACATCCTTTAAGCTTGATCTTAAAATCACTTTTAAATCTTTTAATTCTTCTATAGCTTTAATTGGATCTTTTTTTATCATTTTTTCAGTTAACTCTGTTTTTAAAATTACATTTGCAAGTGTTTGTGCTGGCCCATCATGTACATCCCTTGCAACTCTTCTTCTTTCTTCTTCTTGAGCCTTTATAATTTTAATACCTACTAATTGATTTTTACTTAGATTATCTACTGTTTCTGTAACCTTATCAGAATTTTTACTTAAATATTTTAAAGCTACACCAATTTGAGAGACTACCTTTTCTGCTTTTTCAAGATTAATATAATTGTTTTTTAATTTAATTTCTAAATTATTTCTTTCAAGTATAAGGTTTTTTTCTTCTTTTCTTTGAAGTACAAGACTTACTCTATATTCATTTGCAATATTATATGCTTTTCTAATATCAGCTTCACTATATTTTTCAAAGTTTTTACTGACTAAGGCAAGCTTATTTCTAGCCTTTTTTTCTTTTATTTCTAGTTGATCAATATCCTTGATCATTTTTTTTATAGTGATTTTCAGATTTTCTATTTGTTCTTTTAACTTTTCACATTCTGTTCTAATGCTTTCAGATATATCAAATACTTCTCTTTTGCCTTCTTCAATTGAATCTATTGTTTTATTAAGTATTTCAGTTATTTTTTTTCCAGTCAATAATTCTTCCAGTGAAACCACCTCTAACGAGTTTTATTAAATTTGAAGTTCATTAATCTTTTCTTTTTCATTATCTGTTAATACTTTTTCTAAATCAATTATTAGTATTAATCTATCATCCTTCTTACCTACAGAAGTAATATACTTTGAATCTATTCCTGTAACTAATTCTGGTGCTTTTTCTATATCAGATTCATCTAATCTTATAGTTTGAGATGCTTCATCTACTACAAATCCAATTTGTTTGTCATTTATATTTATTATTATAACTCTAGTATTTTTGTTAATTAATAAATTATTTAAGTTAAACCTCTTTTTTAAATTTACTATAGGGATAACTTCCCCTCTGTAATTAATTATTCCTTCAATGAAGTTTGGCGCATTTGGTACCTTTACAGGTTCTTTATATATACCAATTTCTTTCACATTAATAATATCTATCCCATACTCTTCCTCATCTAACTTAAATATTACAAATTGTTTTTCAGCCATTTATTAACCCCCATAAGATTATATTATATTATATTTTATTATATATAAATTAAGAGACTAAGAGTTTTCTTAGTCCACTATTTCAATTGAATCTAACTGACTCCTAAAGTTTTTTCTAAAAGATTTTAAATATTCTTCTCTTAGTTTTTTTTGTTCTTCTTTTTCTTTGATTGAAAGATTAGATTCTTTTGATTTTTTTGCTAGTTCATTTATTCTTTTTATTTTTTCTCTAGATAACATGTAGACACTCCTTTAAAAACTTACCTTTAGTTTATTCCTTATCTTTATATTTTTCAAGCTCAATTTTTTTTGAACTATCTCTCTTTTGAATTTGATAAGGTAGTTTTATATGCTTCTCTTCACTAACTTCTTTAGATAAATCTTTGATTATTCTTCTTATAGCAACAGCTCCCATATCATAAAAAGGCTCTTTAATTGTGGTCAGTTTAGGCCTTATAAGTGAAGCTATAGGAATATCTCCAAAACCTACTACTGATATATCTTCAGGCGTATTTATTTTATTGTCATAGCAATAATTTAAAGCTCCTAAGGCAATTTTATCATTACTACAAAATAATGCAGTTAAAGCATGGTCTAAAACTGAATTATCTAATGCATCATAGCCTTCATGTATATTTAATCCCTTAGTTTTATAGATAAAAGAAGGATCAAGCCCCGTCTCTTCCATAGCTCTAATATATCCATTTAATTTTTCATATTGTGTAGAATCCTCATCTTCTAAATAACCCACAAATCCTATCTTTCTATGACCTAAAGATATAAGATATTTGGTCATTTCATAAGATGCAAAATGATAGTCAATGCTTACTGTAGGATACTTAGTTGATTTAGAATATCTACTTAAATAAACAAAAGGTATATCATATTGGTCTATTTCTTTATCTACTTCTTCATCTATGGTAGAAGATATAAGTATCATTCCCTCTACTTGCTTCCTATTTAAAAGCTGAATATATTTAAGTTCAGCCTCTTTATCTCCATAGGTACTACAAAGTAAAATATCATAATTATACATCTTACCTATTTCTTCTATACCTCTTACCATATCTGCAACATATGAATCTGCTAAATCAGTTACAATAACTCCTATTAAATATGATTTTTTTGTAACTAAAGTCCTTGCTATCTCATTAGGTTTATATCCTATTTCTTCAATTACTTCTAAAACTTTTCTTTTAACTTCTTTACTTACAGGCTTTGAATCATTTATCACTCTAGAAACCGTTGATATTGATACCCCAGAAAGCCTGGCTACATCTTTTATTGTTACTGCCATAATAATCACCTCTAATTTTTTTATAAAAATTGTTTTTATAAAACTGGGATAATATTTGATAATATATTTACAAAATTATATGAATTATAATCAAATTCTTTTTCTTTTATTGGAACAGATAATTTGATTATACCTTTTAATTCACCATTTGAAATCATTGGAACTATAATATTAGATTTCCAGTTTGGATTTAATGTTATAGTATCTATATCATCAGTTTGTTCCCAATCTATGAAATATCTACCCATTTTACTTTTAATTATATTTTTTATTGGATCTGTATTTATTTTATTATCTACCCATTTATTGACAAACCTCTCACGAGTATAAATGTTTTTTATTTCTTCTTCATTATTTACTTCTATTAACGAACCTTCTTCTGCCTCTGTGGTTTCTATAAGTCTACCAAGCATTAGAAAATATTTATCTATTTTGGGCATATCTTCTTTAACTAAACCTATTATCTCTGTCATTGTCAATACTATCCTATGATCATGAACTATATCTCCTGTAATTATTCCCGCTAATTTATTAATAGTTTTTGCTGACTTTAATAATGTCTTATCCCAAATTACAGTATTATTTCTATTATTACTTTTAGCATTATACAATGCCTTATCTGCATTTTCTATTATTTCTTCTTTAAACTGACCATCTTCAGGATAAGCAGATACTCCTATACTAACTGTAATATCACCTGGATTATTTAAAAGACTATTACTACATATAATCTTCCTTAGTTTTTCTGCTACTAAATATCCATTTTCCTTACTTGTTGATGGAAGTATTACTATAAATTCTTCTCCACCATACCTTGCTATTATATCAGTATTTCTAAGATTTTCTTTTAAAATATTACCTATCTTTGAAAGTATAACATCCCCCGTTGGATGACCATAGGTATCATTAACATTTTTAAATCTATCAATATCTAGCATTAATAATGAAAATATTGAATTTTCTTTTCTACATTTATTGTATAGCTCATCATATACAGTTTCCATATATTTTCTAGTATATACATTCGTAAGCTTATCTATAGAAGAAAGCACTTTGAAATAGTAATTATCTATATTAAGTATTATTAAATTAATTAATTTTTTTAATTCAAAAAAGTTTTTACCATTAAACTTATTAAATAGTTTGTCTGTATCCAAATAAATGTAACCTTTTATTTTCTTATAATTATTTTTATAATTTCTTCTTTCCTTTATTTCATCTATAGAATGATGTTTACTACTATAAATAGGTAAAAATATCATAGAAGTAATGTTTTGTGGCAATTTTTCATCTTTAAAAGTTTTTATAACACCTTTTTTTTGAGTTTGAAATAATTTTTTTATATTTCTTTTCACTTCATCATTTTTTTCTATACCATTTGACATTATAGTATCAAATTCATCTTTTGATTCATCATATAAACCTACTATAGCCCTGGTTGCTAATACTTCTTTCATAGCATATCTCATAATCAAATCAATGTTTTTCAAATAATTAGTCCCTAAATTATATACTAAATCTCCTACACAATTTATATTCATAATTAAAGGATCATTGTATTGATTTGATACAATCTTCAAAAATCTTTCATTTGAAAATAAATTTTGATATTTATCAATATCAAAGTAGCAATCATAATCTATAAAATCTTCTTTTACATTTTCAGGCTGACCATTTATAACTTTTTTTATTATATCTAACCTATTTATAACTTCATTTACATGGAAGCTTTTTGAAATATTCATTTTTATATCTTTTTCATTAAATTTTGATATTAACTTATATACAGATTCTATAAAAACAACATAATAATTAGCAGCAATATTATATTCTTTTCTTTCAAAATATTTTTTTGCAATTATATTACTATACATTATTTCTAAAAAAAACATTTTGTGCTTTTGAATTTTTTTGTATTCATTTTCAATCAATTCTAAATTATCATTTAAGCTACTTTCAAGTACTATTTTAATACTTTTAACTAAGTTGCTATCATTTTTATCTCTAAATTTATCTAATATTTCAAGAATTATCTGAGATATATGAAGATCATCTTTTAAAATAGTATTCATACTAAAGATTAATAAATAATATTTATTAATGAATTTTAAATCATTAATTTTATAATAATTATTTAGATTATAAACTTCATTAATATCAAAATCTTCATCTTTAATATACTTTATTATTATTTCCATAGTTATTGCTATTATATGGTTTTTATCATTAATTCCTTTATATTTATTTTTAATTTCTTTTGTTATTTTTAGAACTTTTTCATAATCAGCTATTACATAATAAAACAACATTGATGTCTCTAAATATTTATCAACTTCATCTATGATAATAAGACCTTTATCATAGATTTTATTTAATTCTTCCATATAAACCTTTAATTTATCCAGTTCACCAGTTTCTAAATATATACGTGCTAAATTAAGATATGCAGAAGATACTAAAGACTTTTCATCAATATCAAATGCAATATCGAGTAATCTTTCAGTATGTTTTTTTGCTAAATCATATTTATTTTCATACAAATATACTTCAGATATGTTAGCATAAAAATAAGCAATATTAATCATAGAATTATGTTTTTTGGATATGTTTAATCCCTTTTGAAAATAGCTCATAGCTTTATTTGTATCATTGTAATGTTCGCTATAAATAAGACCTAGATTGTTTATAGGTTTGGTTATTTCTAAGGTGTTTTTAGATTTTTCATAATAAGATATACTTTTTTTATAATATCGTTTTGAATCTTCTAAATCTCCTAATAAATAGGTTGAGATTCCTAATTGATTAAATAATTCAGCAGCACTATTATAATTATTGTTTTTTATAGCTATCTTTAAATATTTCAAACTTCTTTTAAAAACATCATTGTTATTGCCACCATAATAATTTATTTTATTTAGTAATATAACTGAGTTTAGTAAGCCATCTACATAGTTAATATTTTTAGCAAGTTTTTTGGATTTTAGAGCTATTTCTAAAGCTTTGTCATTTTCTGTGATTCTATTATATAAATCACTCAATAAATTTTTAATATCAACAATTGTTTCAAATTTTTTTAAATTATATGACACATTTAATGCTTTTTTATAACATCTTATAGCTCTACTTTTTTCACCTTCTTCATCATAAAGCTTAGCTAAATTAATATATATTTCAATATTATATTCAGAAGGTTCTATATAATTTAAACAATTTTTAGACATCTTCCATATTTCTATAGATTGTTTGTTTATATTTAATTGTTGCATAGTCTTTGCAAAATTAATACAATAATAGATTGCTTTTTTATATTGATTGGACACCTTTAAATGATAAATTAACTCTTCTATATTATTTCTATCTTCCTTTTCATATATTTCTTCTAATATATTAGATGCTTTTTTATGTAATTTTATTCTATTCTCTTCATTTAAATTATAATAAATATAATTTTTTATTTGAGTATTATAAATATTATAAGTATAGCCCCAATCTTCAAGCTTTTCTTCTAATAGCTTCATTGAAACTAATCTCTCCATAACCCTATCTACCCATTCAAGCTCAATTTCTTCAGACATTTTATTTATAATGTTTTTAGAAATAGAGGTATTAAATATAGCTATATTTTCTAATATATTATATATGTAAAGAGGTAGTAACCTTAATTGATTTTCTATTACTTCTGTTATATTAGTAGGAATATAGATTTTAGAATAACTTCCAGCTTTATAGTCCCAAACACCATCTTCATTTATAAAGAGCTCTTTTCTTACAAAGAGGTTTTTTATGATTTCTTCTATATATCTTGGATTTCCATCAGTTTCTTTGTAGAGAAATGTAGAAAAATTCATAGCTTTTTTATTCATACCTAGGATGTTTTTTATTAATAAGGATGTTTCTTCTAAATTAAATTTTAATAGTTTAAAAGAAGCACTTCTCTTATTAAAACTCCAATTTTCTATATGATTTAATTTATTTTTAATTAAATCATTGCGATTATAGCTCATTATTATTGTTATAGGTTTATCTTTAATATTATTTATCATATAATTTATAATATTAAAGATATCCTCATCAGCATTTTCAAGATTATCAAATATTATATACTTATGCTTATTTGATAGCTCAAAAATATAATTTGTTATTCTATCATATAACCTTAGTTTTTCTTTTTCTTTACTTAAAGAATCTGAAGAAGAAATATTATATGAATCTTTTAATATTGGTAAAACTTTTACTAGTTCCTGTCCATATTTATCTAATAAAGTATCCCCGTATTTTTTTATCATAGATTTTAATACTTGACTTATTGGGATGAGATTTCCAGACTTGTCTTTTACTATTTTAACTTTATATGTTTCTATATTTTTTAAATCAAGTCTATATTCTATTTCAGATAAAAGCCTAGTTTTACCAGATCCTTCTTCTCCACTTATAAGTATAATTTTCTTTTCAGAATTATTTTGTTTTATTTTTTTATTGTTTTCCATGATATAATTTATTTCATTATCTCTTGCGATTATTGGATTGTTAAAATTTAATATTTCTCTTGTATCTTTTAGATGATTATTATATTCTGTTTCATCAAAATCACCTATATCTTTTAAAATACTTTTAAAATCTTTGTATATTATATTTATATCATTACTTAATAATTTAGTTTTAATAAAGTTTAATTTATCATAAGTATTATGTACATCTTGATTGTTATAAATATCATCACTAATCAAATATTCTAAAATATTACCAAGAGTATAAATATATTCATAATTAGGTAAAAGGTTAGGATTCTTAATCATTTCATGAGTTCTTGTAAAATCAAAATATGTACTATATTTATTTGTAACTAAATCAAATGTAATAGAGGCTAAATCTTTTATTTTAAAATTGATATTTTCTCCCTTACTTATTAAAATATTGTTAGGATGAATGTATTCTTTGCTTATACCCCTATAATATATATAATCTGTTATACTGCATAATTGTTTGAATATTTTCATTATTTCTAAGGAATCTATCTTTTTATCGAAATTTACTAAAGTAGTTCCATCAAAAAATTCAGTTGTATAAAAATATTTATTTTCTTTTACTTCTTTATTATCAACTGAATTTATAATTGAGAAATTATGGTCTTTTAATATAAATTGATTATTTATAGTTGAAAAATATATGAAATTTTTAATGAAATGTTCTTTTATTTTTTCTACATCATTTATAATTTTAAGAAATACTATATTATTTGAGTTTATTAAATCTATAGCTTTATAGGTAATTTCTCGATTATTTTCTTTATAAACATTAAGAATTTTATATCTTTTATTTACTATCTCCATAATTTCCCTCCTAGCATCTACTTCATTACTTCATATAATTTAATTAGATTTTCTGAAAGTGCTTGTTTTTCTTTTGTACTAAATGTTTCAAGTACTTCTGAAAGATAAGCCTTTCTTCTATTTAAAACATCCTCTACTATTTTACTTCCCTTATCTTCAACTTTAATTCTTACAACTCTTCTATCCTTTTGATCTTTAAATCTCGTCACTAAGTTATTTTTTTCCATTCTATCTATTAGATCAGTTATAGTACTACAAGCTAGGCTCATTTCATTACTTAACTCACCTATTGTTAGATTTCCTTTAGAGATTATTCTTTGAAGAGCTATAAATTGAGGTGCAGTAATATAGCTATCTTTTAATATTTCTCTTCCCTTTTTTCTTATAATATAATCTATTTGTCTTAAACTTTTTTCTATATCAGTAACTACATCCATAATCAATCTCCAATCTAAATAATATAATAATTGACTAATTTATTTTTTTATAAATATGGGTAATATATTACGTCTGATTTTTATATTTACAGGCAATTCTCCTGCATATTCTCCATCTATATCAACATGAACTTCTTTTTGAGACACATTTTCTATAGTTATATCTTTGGTTTTAAAATACTCAACTCTTGGATGATTTACATGTTCACCTGTATATATCTTTAAAAATATTGAAACTATATCTTGAAAATCTGCCTTTTTAATTATCACACAATCTAATAATCCATCCTGTACTTCAGCTGTAGGAGATAGTTTTTTAAAACCACCTACAGATTTTCCATTAGATATTACAAAGAGTAAAACATCCTCTTCTTCACTATATTCTTCAGATGTAATTTTAAGTCTTATAGTTTCAAATTTTTGTTTTGGTATTTCTTTTATACCTTCAAAATAATATGCCATCCTACCTAAAACTGTTTTGTTTTCTATGGGAACTGTATGAGCTACATTTGTAAGAAGTCCTCCGGTTGCTACATTTATAAAATACGATTCATTACAAAGCCCCATATCAACATATTCAATATCCCAAGCTTCTATCATCTCCACAAACTCGACACGCGTCTTAGGTATCTCCATATAAGTTGCAAAATCATTTACTGTACCACCTGCAAGTATTGCAATTGGAATTCTTCTTTTACTTTTGGCTACTCCAGATGCTACTTCGTTAATGGTTCCATCTCCACCACATGCTATTATTGCATCCCAATCTTCCTTGCAAGTCTTCATGGCTTCATTTTCAGCATCATCTTTTTTTTCAGTAGCATATTTTCCTACTATATAACCTAAATCAAGTAGACTTATTATAATTTCATCTATTCTTCTTTGAATTACTTGTCTTCCTGAAGAAGGATTATATATTACTTTTATTTTTTTCATCATTACTTCCTCCTGATAACTATATTGTATTCACTTAACATATAGTTATTATAACTTTTAAACTAATATAGTCAATAACATTATATCATTAATTTGAATGTAAAAAAACAAATAAGGAAAATTCCTTATTTGTTTTCTTCTTTCATCTTTTTAAGTATTGCCTGAAGTCTTTTAGCTTGCATACCAGTTTCTTCTGCAAACATTTTAAAAGTTTCACCTATTTCAACATCTCTAATGTTTTTAGAATAGGATTCATAATCCCTTATCATTTCTTGTGCATCTAATAGTTTCTTTTTCACAATATCTTTTTCATTCATCTCCAATTTTATATCACCTCCTACAATATATCATTTTCTATTTTGCTTGTTATTATGTATAATAAATTTCAAGATAACTTTTTAATTTATTTTAAAAGGGTATAATATTTAGTGATGCGAAACTTTGAATGGAGGTTGACTTTATGAAACATTTTAAAACGTTGAAAAATTTTCTCTTAAAACATAAAAAGAGATATATCTTAGGTATAATGTGGTTGCTCATTGTAGATATATTACAATTAGTATTTCCCCAAATATTAAAAGCTATAACTGATTCATTGCAATCTAATGAATTGTCTTTAAGAGAATTATTAAATTATTCTTTACTAATTATATTGTTAGGTCTTGGTACGGGTCTAGGAAGATATTTTTGGAGAATTTACATACAAACTACCGCAAGAAAGGCTGAATATTACTTGAGAAATAGATTGTTTTCTCATTTGCAATCTCTTTCTCCTGATTATTTCAATACCCATAAAACTGGAGATTTAATGGCACATGCTACTAATGATATCAATGCTGTAAGAACTGCCTTAGGTCCTGGAGTTGTAATGATAATTGATTCGCTTTTTATAACAATAGCTACCTTGATAATGATGATTCGAACAACTAATATCTACTTAGTAATAATAGCACTATTTCCTCTTCCATTTTTAGCTTTTACAGTACAAAAGATGGGAAAGGTAATCCATACAAGATTTAGAACAGTTCAAGAAACCTTTTCTGATCTTTCTGATAGGGCCCAAGAAAATTTTGCTGGAGTAAGAGTAGTCAAATCATTTGTTCAAGAAGATGAAGAAATAAATAAATTTTCTAAGGTTAACCAAAATAATTTTGAGGAAAATATGAATTTAATAAAAATTTCTGGATTATTAAGACCTTTAATTCAATTTTTATCTGGAATAAGCTTCTTAATAGTTATATGGTATGGTGGTATGTTAGTAATTAGAGATGAGATTTCTCTAGGTGATTTTGTAGCCTTTAATAGTTATCTATCACTTTTAGTTTGGCCTATGATGGCCATAGGTTGGGTTATTAATATACTTCAACGTGGTTCTGCTTCTATGGAACGTATAAACAATATTTTATATGAAGAGGCAAGCATTGTAGATTCAGCAGAAACTAATAATGATATTAGTAGTATTCACGGTAATATCCAATTTAAAAATGTTTATTTTAAATATGAAAATAGTTCAGATTATGCTTTAAAGGATATAAATATTGATATAAAACAAGGAACTAGCTTAGGTATAGTAGGAAGAACTGGAAGTGGTAAAACAACCCTTGTAGATTTACTTTTAAGATTACATGATATAGATAAAGGTGAGATTTTAATTGATGGTATGAAAATAAAAAAACTCCCACTAAAAGTGCTTAGAGAAAATATTGGTTATGTTCCTCAAGATAATTTTCTTTTTTCAAATACTGTAGCTGAAAATATCTCATTTGCTTTTGATCATGATATAGATAAAGAAAAAGTATATGATGCTGCAAAAAAATCAGAAGTATATGATAATATAATTGAATTTCCAAAAGGATTTGATACATCTCTAGGAGAAAGAGGAGTTACTATGTCTGGAGGCCAAAGACAAAGAACTGCACTTTCTCGTGCAATAGTTAAAAATCCTAACATATTAATATTAGATGATAGTCTCTCTGCAGTAGATACTCAAACTGAAGAGCGCATACTTAAAAATTTAGATGATATGATGACTAATAGAACAAACATTATAATTGCCCATAGGATTTCTACAATTAAAAATTCTGATCACATCATAGTGCTAGATGAAGGGGAAATAGTAGAACAGGGCACACATAATGAATTACTAGCAAATGATGGTATTTATAATGACATTTATAAAAAACAATTATTAGAAGAAAAGATTAAGAATATATAAGGAGGGTTCAATTTGGAAAATATACATGAAGAAGAAAAATTAGCTAAATCTTATGACTCTAAATTAATGCTAAGATTATTATCCTATGCAAAACCATATTGGAAGTATTTAGCTATTTCTATAATTTTATTAATATTTGTTACCTTAGCTGATTTAGCTCGTCCTTATATAATCAAAATAGCTATTGATAACAATATCTCCGCAGTAAATGAGCCCATGTATGTTTATAACTTAAATTCTTCACCTATAGATGGTATTGAATTTAATGGAAAAGAATATGTCAGAAAATCACGATTTGAAGATGAAAGTTTACAGTCTAATCAAAGTATATCTACCTTAGTTAAAGATAATGGAACTTATTACTTAGTAAATGGTGATATCAAATCTGATTTTGATAATATAGAAATAATTGGCCAAGGCAATAATCCAACCATTAAGATAAATGAAACTACTTATAACTCAAGATCTTTAAGTGATGAAGAATACAAAGAATTTAGAGAAGAAGATATTTCAGAACTTAATAATTTAGGGCTTATATATTTAGCTATAATAGTTTTAGGTTTTATATTTAATTATCTCCAAGTTTATATATTAAATTATGCTGGTAAAAAAATTATATATAATATCAGAAATGAAGTTTTTACTAATATTCAAAAAATGTCACTTAGCTTTTTTGATAATAATCCTGTAGGAAGGCTTGTTACAAGAGTAGTTAATGATACTGAAAAATTAAATGAAATGTATACAGAAGTACTCATAAGTTTTTTAAAAGATATATTTATGCTTATAGGTATAGTTGTAATAATGATTCAAATGGATTTAAAATTAGCTCTTATGAGTTTTACTGTTGTTCCTTTTATTTTAATAGCTTCTATAATATTTAGAATTCAAATTAGAAAAGTCTATAGACTTGTAAGGGTTAGACTTGCAAAAATAAATTCAACATTAAATGAAAATATTACAGGAATGAATACAGTCCACATTTTTGCTAAAGAAAATAAAAAGTTTAAAGAGTTTGATCATATAAATAGTTCTTATTTAGATATTGTAAAAAAAGAAGTTAAAATATTTGCCTTATTTAGACCTTCCATAGAGATTATTCGTTCCCTTGGTATAGCACTTATTGTCTATTATGGTGGAGGTCAAGCTATTTCTGGAGTGATAGAATTTGGTGTGCTATTTGCATTTATAAATTATCTTCAAAGGTTTTTTCAACCTATTATGGAACTTACACAAAAATTCAATATATTACAATCTGCAATGGCATCTTCAGAGAGAATATTTCAATTATTAGATAAAGAAGAAGAAATAAAAAATGATATTAATGCTAAAACACTTAAAAAATTTGAAGGAAAAATAGAGTTTAAAAATGTTTATTTTGCTTATAATGATGATAATTGGGTTTTAAAGGATGTTAATTTTACAATTAACCCTGGAGAAAACATAGCCTTTGTAGGAGCTACGGGTGCTGGTAAGTCTTCTATCATAAACTTAATAAATCGTTTTTATGATATACAAAAGGGAGAAATATTGATTGATGGTATAAATATAAAAACCATAGATAAGTATTCTTTAAGAAGAAGGATAGGCATAGTATTGCAAGATGTGTTTTTGTTTACTGGAGATATAAAAGAAAATATTCGTTTAAATAATGAAAATATTTCATTAAAAGATATAAAAAAAGCTTCAAAGTATGTAAATGCAGATAAATTTATATCAAAATTGCCTAGAGCTTATGATGAAGCAGTCATGGAGAGAGGATCAACTTTATCATCTGGTCAAAGACAGTTGCTAGCCTTTGCAAGAGCACTTGCTTATGATCCAGATATATTGGTTCTAGATGAGGCTACCTCCAATATTGATACTGAGACAGAAGTTTTAATTCAAGATGCTTTAGTAAAACTTATAAAGGGTCGAACTTCTATTGCAGTAGCACATAGACTTTCAACTATTCAACATTCAGATAAAATAATAGTACTTCATAAGGGAGAGGTAAAAGAAGTTGGAAAGCATCAAGAGTTATTAGATAAAGGCGGTATATATTATGATTTATATACTCTTCAATATAAAGAAAGTTTTAATAACTAATATATTAAATAAAAAAAATAAACAATATGGAATAAAATTCCATATTGTTTATTTTTTTTATTATTCATTTTATGTAATCTTTTAGAATAATTATTAATATACAATTCTTTTAAGAGGTGATATATTGAATAAAAAAAATTTTATATATGGAGCTATGATTTTAACATTTGTAAATTTCATTGTGCGTGCAATGGGTTTTGCTTATAAGATAGTTTTATCAAAAATGATTGGTGCTAAAGGAATAGGATTGTTTCAACTTATAAATCCTGTTTTAATGCTCTTTTTAACTTTAACTACTGCTGGGATTCCTATAGCTGTGACAAAACTTGTAGCTAAAGAAGAAGCTAAAAATAATTATTTGGGGAGTAGAAAAATACTTAGAGTTTCCCTTTATATCACTCTTATAATTTCACTCATCTTATCTTTAATCTTGTTTTTAACTGCACCTTATATAAGTAAAAACATATTAAAAAACAAAGAAATATTATCTTTTTTATATTTTTTAATACCAGCAATTCCAATAGTATCAGTATCTTCAGTTACAAGAGCTTATTTTTATGGATTGAAGAAAATGGCTGTATCTGGTTCTTCTCAAATTATTGAGCAGATAGCAAGGATATTATTTGTATTAATAGTCTTGTATCTGTCCTATCCTATAAGCTCTACTTATGGAACTTTTATAGCTATATTAGGTTTAAGTGTTGGAGAACTTTTTGGACTTTTATGGTTGTTTCTAAGTTATAATATATTAAAATTAAGACAGAAAAAAATAGCAATAACTAAAAAAATTCCTACTATAAAAATAGTAAAATCCTTGTTTTTAATTTCATTACCTATAACTTTATCAAGCCTGTTTCACGTACTACTTACCATATCAAATACCATATTAATTCCACGAAGACTTATTATGGCTGGATATACTAGTGAACAAGCAATAGAAATATTTGGAAGAGTTGTGGGAATGGCTATGCCTTTTATTTTCCTACCATTCATATTTACTAGTGCATTGGTTACAAATATAATTCCAAATATTTCAGAACAAATCAGTAGAAATAAAATATCTGAAATTGAAGAAAGCACTAGCTTATGTCTAAAGATTACATTTTTATTGGCTATACCTATAACATTCATATATGCTTTTTATTCCATACAACTAGGAAATTTCATCTATAATGACGAGTTGGTAGGTAGATACTTATCAGCACTTTCATATAGTACTTTGTTTTTATCACTCCACCATACAGCATCAGGTATTTTACATGGATTAGGCAAGCAGGTTAAAGCAAGTATAAATCATTTGATAGGTATGTCTATTCAATTGTCAATTACTTATTTTTTAGTAGCTAATCCTAATTTTAAAATATATGGTTTTTTTATTGCTTTTTTAACTTGCTCAGTTATAATGTGTAGTCTTGATTTTATAGTACTTAAACAAAATATAAATATTAAATTAAATATATTAAATTCTATTATAAAACCTATCTTGTCTTCTTTTATTATGATATATTTTATAAAAATTGGTTTTTATTATATAAATTATTTTAATTTATATAATCCATATACAATACTTTTAAACTATGTAATGTCAGTATTTATTTATTTGTTTTTATTAATAATAAGTAAAAGCTTACCTTTAAATACTTTATTAAAAATAATAAATAAAAATAAACATAATTAAACCCTTAAGCTAAGCTTAAGGGTTTACCCAATGTGCCGTCATTCTCATTAATTCAGACCCGCAACTCTCGCAGGTGGGTGCTCTGCTAATAATTTCTGATGTCCTCTAAGAGGCATACCATACATCACCAGACTCCGAGCTCCCGTATTAAATATGTCGGTTGAATTAAAGAGTTTACACAAACACACCAGGAATGTTTCTTTAAATACATTATACTACAAAGTGAAGGAAAATGAAAGACTAAATTAAAATTTTTATTATTTACTCTGCATCTTTTTTAAGCACTTCTAATAATGTATCTAACTTTTTATTTTGACTCTCATTTAACATAGGTCTTAATTTTTCTAGTTTTTTTATTTTTTTCATGAATTCTTCTTTGTTTTGACCTTCAGAGAGTTTTTTATTCAGATTTATTATTTCAAAATATAACTCATCTTCTGATTTATCGGAATAATTATTTGCTAGATCCTTTAATTTTTCTACATCTTCATCACTTGCATTTACACTAGATTTTAACTTATCTACTAATTTAGAGAGATCTTTTTTTTCACTCAATTTAATTCCTCCTTTATAATATCTATTTTAGCTCGTTGCAGAACTCTACAACTCGCATATTTACTACGTTTATTTACATTG